>JANQIJ010000392.1 GCA_028282185.1 Rhodospirillales bacterium | reverse complement strand
GGGATGGATCGAATATCCTTCAGGCCGATGGCGCTGGTCCCGAGGATCGTCAGCTTGCCCTTGATCAGCGAGGGATCGGCGGTGCCATTCAGGATGTCCACGGCCGAAACGTACTTGTCCTTATCCGTATGCGAGAAATAGGGCCATATCCGGCCGTTGCGATCGGTCTGGATTTTCAGACCCTTGGCGATGCCGATCTCCTTGACCCCTGCCTGGTCGACCCCGACCAGGATCGTCGGCCGCCCGGTGGCAAGGCGCAGCATTTCGACACTGAGCGCCGGGAACATTGCCCCTTCGTGCACGAACAGGGACGGAATGCGGCGGATGATGCCGTCCTGTTCGGGAACGATGGAGAAGATGCCATGACCGCCGAAACGACCGCCGGCGGCCTGTTCAATGATCGGCACATTGCGCACCATGGCCGGGAAACTGGGCAGAATGTTCAACGGATCCGGCGCGTTCTTGGAATACTTGCGAACGGCGATGGATTTCTTGACCGGTTTGCCTTTCTCACCCTCAAGCTCGCTTTCGACCGTCGATTGGCCCAGCACGACACGCGAGCGCTTGATCGTGTCGGCGAATATCTCGTCGTTCGACTTGAAACCTCGGAGTTTTTCCCGGGTGGCTTCATCCAGCCCGTCCAGCGCGTCGGCGATGGAAGCTGGATTCATCCTGTCGGGTTCGGCGAAGACAATGTCGAAGGCGACCAACACGGCGCCCATCCTCATCAGGTTTTGCGTCATCTGTGCGATGACGTTGCGCGGCCATGGCCACTGCCCGACTTCGGCCAGGCTCTTTTCGTCCAGATCGATGATGGTGACCGGCTTCTGCGCGGGCGGCGGAATTTCGCGCGGTTTGATCTGCTGATAGAAATCGAAAGCCTTCAGCTTGATGAACTGAAGCTGCGGCGGGTCGGCGACATAGAGCGTCAGGAAACCGGCCAGCAAGACATAGCCGATGATGCGTTCGGTCCGAACAGCGCCCTTGAGAAACCGGACGACGGCGCGCCCGACGGCGCCGAAAACCCGGCCGATCAGGCCCGGTTTCCGCGGCTCCGACGGTGACGTGTCAGGCAAGACGTCTGTTCGGGCCTCGTCAGGCACCTATTAGACCCCCTTTATCTTTGTCTTGGTCCGCGTGTTGGTGTTCCCACGCCACGACCGGGGCATTGCCCCTTCGCCGACAGGGATATTATTTCAGGTTCCAGGCGCCACCGCCAGCGCAATGATTCGCCCGCGCGGACACCCGGAGACTCCGGCCGGCCCTGTTCACCGCCGGTTAACCATCGTAGATTACGGTTGCGTCGGGATGGCGTGAACAAGGAGTGGCGGGCCTGCCATGGCGGAACCCGGAAATAAGGCTTGGCTGAAACCCTTCATCAAGGACTTGAAACCGGTCTTCGGTGAAGTCGTCTTCATGTCGGCATTCATCAATCTGGTGGCCCTGGCGACACCGATATTCACCATGCAGGTCTATGATCGGGTGGTGTTTTCCGGCGGCATCGCAACGCTTTGGGGATTGGTCCTGGGGATGATCTTCGTGATCATCTTCGACATCGTTCTGAAGCTGGCCCGCGCTCGGGTGATGCAATCGGTGGCCTTGCGGGTCGATGTTCTGGTCGGGCGCAAGCTGTTCGACAAGTTGATGGCCCTGCCCCTGGCCGAACTGGAATCCAAGCCCGCCGGCCATTGGCAAGGCCTGTTCCGCGACGTCGACGTGGTGCGCAATGCGCTCTCCGGCGGATCGGCCGTGTTGCTCTGCGACCTGCCCTTCGCCTTGCTGTTCCTGGTCCTGATCATCGTCATCGCGACGCCGGTCGCGCCGGTCCTGCTGGTCATCCTGCCGTTGTTCATGTTCGTCGCCTGGAAGTCCGGCAACGTCATGGCGCAGGCCAACCAGGAAGAGCGCCAGTCCTCCATCTCCCGCGATCAACTGATCGCCGAAATGATCCAGGGACGGACGACGATCAAGGCCCTGGCCCTGGATCAGGCGATGCGCCCCCATTGGGAAGAAAGCCACGCCGACAACATCGAGAAATCCGCCGTCCGCGGCGCCAAGACCGATTTCTATTCGAACCTGGGCGGATCGCTCTCGATGTCGACGACCCTGCTGATGACCACCGTGGGGGCGTTGGCGATCGTCAATCAGGAACTCACCATGGGGGCGCTGATCGCCGCCAACATGTTGTCCGGCCGGTTGCTGGGGCCTTTGAACCAGTTGGTCAACCAGTGGCGGACCTTCAATTCCTTCCACCAGGCGGCCGAACGCCTGGGCGACACCTTCGAAACGATTTCCGAACGCCAAGAAACCGAAGTCGTCCTGGATCAACCGAAGGGCGAACTGCGCACCGAGAACGTCAATTTCGCTTATACCGAGGGCAGCAAGCCGATCCTCAACAATGTCTCGGTCAGCCTGCCGGCCGGCGGCATTCACGCGCTTGTCGGCCGCAACGGGTCGGGCAAGACCACATTACTAAAAATCCTTCAGGGCCTGTACCGCCCGAACACCGGGCGGGTGCTGCTCGACGGCGCCGACATCGCCCAGTTCACGCGCGCGGAACTGGCCGATTGGATGGGTTACGTGCCCCAGGAATGCGTTCTGTTCGCCGGGACCATCCGCGACAATATCGCCCACCGTCACCCGGACGCCACGGACGAACAGGTCATCAAGGCCGCGACCCACGCGGGCGTCCACCACTTCATCATCGACCTGCCCGATGGTTACGCGTCGGATATCGGCGAAGCGGGGTCGCGGCTGTCCGGCGGCCAGCGCCAGCGGATTGCCATCGCCCGCGCCCTGCTTGGCGAGCCGTCGGTCCTGATGATGGACGAACCCTCGGCCAGCCTGGATCGCCAGGCGGAACAGGCGCTGCGCGAAACCCTGCGTGAACTGTCGAAGACGCGCTCGGTCATCCTGGTGACCCACAGCCCGATCCTGTTGGCCGCCTGTACCGACCTGGTGGCCTTGGATCAGGGCCGCGTCGCGCTGGCCGGCCCGTCCGAGGAGATCCTGCCGAAGCTGTTCGGAACCCAACCGATGGTCAAGCCGGAAGACGGCGAAGCCAAGGACAAGACGAGGGACAAAAAAGCAGATCAAGGCGTCGGCAAATCAGCCCAAGCCCCGGCGCCCAAGGCCGCGCCGGCAAACGTTCCGGCAGCGGAGGGCCAAGCGAAACCACCGCAAGCGGCAGCGCCCAAAACCCAACCGCCCCCTCCCCAACCGGCGCCGCCCAGCGCCCCGGCAGCCCCGCCGCCACCGCCACCCGGCGCCAAGGCCGCAGCCGGTGCCGACGCCGCGGCGTCTGGCCCGGCGAAACCGGCCGCCAAGAAACCGGGCTTGCCGGATATGGCGAAACTGGCCGCTGCGGCGAAACAAGTCGCCGCCAGCAAGGCACCAAAAACGAAGACTGACGGCGCGGCGGCGGCGAAGCCCGCCCCCTCGGTCCAGCCAGCGGCCACGCCGGGCGAAACGGTGC
>JANQIJ010000139.1 GCA_028282185.1 Rhodospirillales bacterium | reverse complement strand
TCATCATCGTCGTCGTCGTCGTCGTCGTCCTCGTCATTGGACGCCCAGTCGTCGCCGTCGTCATCGCCGCCGCCCCGGCTGCCGCCAATGTCGCGGAAGCCCCGATGTTCGCCGCTTTCGGCGCCCTTGGGGCCGCGGTAAATCGTCGTGTCGTTGTGGCTGCCGGCGTCGGAGTCGTAGGTTTCTTTGACGACCTTGACGGATTCGAAGCCGGGCGTTTTTTCGATCTTCTTGGCTTCCTCGATCGCCTTTTCGCGCTGTTCCGCGCTGAACTGCGCGTGGATGCTCCAGCGCCCGCCCTGCTGAACGTGAACCTCGAAATGAACATGACGCGCCATGGACGTTACCCCATTCGCTCCGAATTTACCGACGGGACCCGCGCAAACCCCGGCGCCCAAATCGCTGCTGGGTGACCTATCGGTCCCGAAATCACACCCTCGTATGCGTTAGCTTATGTTGGGCAGGTAAACAAACCCCTACCGATTGCGATGCAAAATAACACACCTCAAATTGCTTGAAAATCTCGTGCGGCGCCGAAGCCAGAAGCCGGGGATCACGTCTTCGTAAGGCGCCCTATGACAAAAAGGGCGCTTCCCTGCGGGAAACGCCCCCGATCTGCCGAAGATGCGGCGCGGCTACATTTTCAGGCCGGCGTTTTCGAACCGTTTGTTGAAGCGCGCCAGGCGACCGCCCGTATCGACCAGGCGATGCCCGCCGCCGGTCCAGGCCGGGTGGCTTTTGGGATCGACCTCCAGCTTCAGCGTGTCGCCCGGGGCGCCCCAGGTGCTGCGCGTGGTGAAGGTGGTGCCGTCGGTCATTTGCACCGTGATCTCGTGATAATCGGGGTGGATATCTTTCTTCATTGGTCCTGGCTCCGCCAAACGAGGCGCCTTATATACAGACATGCGCCCTGGGGCGCAAGGCCGGAAGACGCCCGTCCGGCGTGGCGTGCGGGACGGCGTTCATGACACTGGACTCGTGACACTGGAGGAGCCGTTATGGCGCTTGACGAAACCCGTTTCCAGCAAATCGCGGACGGGCTCTTGGAAGGATTGATGGAAACCGTTGATGACCAATTGGGCGACCGCATGGACGTCGACCTGGAAAGCGGGATCCTGACCATTGAACTGGAAGACGGCGGCAAATACGTGATCAACAAGCATGCCCCGAACCGGCAGGTTTGGATGTCCTCACCGAAGGGCGGCGCCACGCATTACGATTTCGACCCGGACACCGAGGCTTGGACCTGCACCCGCAGTCGCCAGAACCTGATCGATGTCCTGGCGGCTGAATTGGGGGTTTCGCCCGAGACCTTGTCCGGCTAGTCCGGTGGCCGGCATCGCCGCGGCGCCTAATTCCGTTGTTCTGTTTCGTCCGAGACGGCGGGTCCCTTGATCGTCGCCCAGGCCAGGACAAACACCACCAACATGATCACGGCGCCCCCGATGAACGGCCAATCACGACCCATCATGGAAAAGACCAAGCCCGCCCAGGCAGGCCCCGCAATCCGCGATAGGGTCATCACCGACCGGTTGACGCCCATGACGCCACCTTGTTCTCTTTCGGGAACAGCCAATGAAATCAAGCTGTTGAGTGCCGGGTTGATGACGCTGAACCCGTAGGAGGCAACGGCCAAGACGGCCAGCAATTGCCAGGCGTTCTGTGAAAACGGAATGGCGCAGATCCCCGCGGCAAGCGCGAGCGCCCCTTGACGCAACAGCACCGCTTCGCCGAACCGCTTGCTCAGGCGACTGATCAACCCCCCCTGAACGATCGCGGAAATCAGGCCGACGTAGGCGAAAACCCAGCCGTTTTGTTCCGGCCCCCAGCCAAGCGTCCGCCAAGACCACATGGCGAAAACGGTTTCCAGCGCGGCAAAAACGAAGGTCGCCAGGAAGCCGACCAGCATCAGCCGGCCGATGGCCGGGTTCTTGAGGGCCTCCATGAAATTGGCCCAGCGGTCGCGCCTGGGCATGGCCGCCATCTCGGCGCGAATTTCTGTCGATAAGGATTCGGGCAGACGGAAAAAACCCAGTATCAGCGCCAGGGCCGAGAGTCCGGCGGCGGCAAACGACGGACTGCGGTAGTCGGCCGACAGGGGGTCCGGGCCGGCCAGGATGCCGCCAATGGCCGGGCCCAACACGAAACCGATCCCAAAGGCCGCGCCGACGATGCCCATCGCCTTGGCGCGGTCTTCCTTCGTCGAAATGTCGGCGGCATAGGCAAAGGCCGCGGCGATGTTGCCTGCCATCAAACCGCCCAGCGCCCGGGCGGCGAACAGCATCCACAACTCGTCCGCCAGGCCCAACCACAGATAGGCGACGACCGCGCCGGCCATGCTGGACAACAGAACCGGCCGGCGGCCGATGCGGTCGCTGAGACGGCCCCAAAAGGGTGCGGAAGCGAACTGAGTCAGCGAGTAAGTCGCCATCAACAGACCGACGGTGGCCGGGTCCGCCTGAAAATGCTCGCCGTAAAACGGCAGCAGCGGGATGATGATCCCGAAGCCGATGAGATCGACGACAACAATCAGGAAAAGCGGAAGCATGGGGGCCTGGGGTCAGCGTTGGGTCAGCTTGAGTTCGATCCGCCGATTGCGGCGCAGAGCGATTTCGTCGTTGCCGCGATCGATCGGCCGATTGTCTGCGAAACCGGCGGCGACCAGACGGACCGGCGGCAGGCCCAGATCCATCAGGTATTTGACCACGGAAATGGCGCGGGCCGCGGACAACTCCCAGTTGGACGGGAACCGCGCGGTGGCGATCGGCGTCCGATCGGTGTGGCCATCGATCCGCAGCACCCAATCAATGTCCTCGGGAATGCGTTCGGCGAGGTCGAGCAAGGTCTGCGCCAAACCGAGCATTTGTTCCTTGCCGGCCTCGCCGAGTTCGGCCGACCCCACTTCGAACAGCACTTCCGACTGGAACACGAAGCGGTCGCCGACGACGCGAATGCCGGGCCGGTTGCCCAGGACGTCGCGCAGCCGGCCGAAGAACTCGGAGCGGTAGCGGCTGAGTTCATGGACCTTGGACGCCAGCGCCGCATTGAGCCGGCTGCCCAGGGTCTCGATCTGGACTTTTTGTTCCTCGGCCAGCGCCTCGCTGGCCTGCAACGCGGCCTCCAGCCCCGCCAATTGCTGGCGCAGCGCGGCCAGTTGCTGGTTCATCAGCGCGACCTGGGCCCGGGCGCTTTCCGAAAGGTCCCGTTCCGCGATCAGGGCTTCGCCCTGTTCATTGGCTTGCCGTCCCAGATCCAGGACTTTGGCGGTCAATTCGTCGCGCAGCGCGCGCAGGGCTTCGATCTCGCGGCTCAGCGCCGCCAGCTTGCGGGTCCGCTCGGCCAAGGCTTGATCGTTCTCGGCAAGTAATTTCTCTGCCTGAGACAACGCCTTGTTCCGGTCCGCCAGGGCGCCGCGCGTCGTCTCCAGGTCGTCTTGCAGGCGGTTCACGTTTTGCCGGCTGGCTTCCATCGTCACCATGGCGTCGACCAGCTGTTGTTCCGCCGTTTCGGCGCGCAGGCGTAGTTCGGCCAGGCTGGCGTTCAGCTTGTCGCGCTCGTCGATCGAGGCCTGCAATTCGGTCGACAGGCGGGCCGCCCGGGCACTCAGGTCTTGGCTGTTCTTGCGTTCCAGGGCCAACAGGTTGGCCAGTTCGCTGATTTCCGTTTCCAGCTTGCGCAGCGCCGCGTCGCGCCCGGTCAGGGCATGGGACAGGAAGAACTGCGCCATGACGAAGATCAGCAGCAGGAAGATGATGATC
>JANQIJ010000332.1 GCA_028282185.1 Rhodospirillales bacterium | reverse complement strand
AAAGAAGTGAAACCGGCCCCGTTCCGGCCCATGCGCGTTGACGAAGGTGCCGCGGCCCTGTTGCCGGACCACCAGGCTTTCACGGGTCAGATCGTCGAGCGCGCGGCGCACGGTGCCGGGCGCCACGCCGAAGCGTTCGGCGAGCCGCTGTTCGGACGGTAGGGGGTCCGTCACGGAATAGCGACCCTGGGCGATTTCCTGGACCAAGGTTTCCTTGACCTGGCGGTAAAGCGGCCCGGCGCCCGGATAAAGCGGCCCGGGTGACCGCCCTGATGCTTCCCTGAACTGCGCCACTTCCGGCCCTTTCGAAGGAAAACTCCAAATTCTTATATAAGAGTTATAGGATTTACTTGACG
Organism: Rhodospirillales bacterium; assembly: GCA_028282185.1. Taxonomy (GTDB): domain Bacteria; phylum Pseudomonadota; class Alphaproteobacteria; order Rhodospirillales; family Casp-alpha2; genus UBA1479. The sequence continues at coordinate 6,375 of JANQIJ010000332.1, read as the reverse complement.
GCGGCAAGGGCAACGCCGTATCTCCCGTCCAGACCAACTTGGTGACGGAAAAAAGAAGACGCGTCAGCCCCGACCGGAACCATGCTTTAGTATAGGAAATCCAGGGCCCAGCCCTGACCTGTTTGCGCAAGGACAGCTTCGCCGAATCCAGAGGTTCGCGCGGCGTCCCAGTGCTTTTCATCGGCGCAAAGCCGGGTTCCGGTTTTGTGACTTAACCTCGGAGGACGAAATTTGTCGATCGACCAGAGAATCGTCACGGATATGGTGAACAACGGGATTGAGTTCATCACCACGGTGCCGTGCAAACAGCTCGGTGGCGTCATCGCCGAAGCGGAGAACCACAACAGCATTCACCATGTGCCCTGCAACAAGGAAGACGAGGGCATGGGGCTCTGCGCCGGCGCCTTCATGGGGGGCAAGCGGTCCGCCATCATCATGCAGAACACGGCCTTGGGCGTGACGCTGAACTCGCTCGCGACGCTGATCCAGTTCTATCACATCCCGCTGCCCATGCTGATCAGCTACCGTGGCGAACTGGGCGAGCCCGTGGCCTGCCAGGTGGAAATGGCGCTCCATACCAAGGCGCTGCTGTCGCAGATGCTGATCCCCACCTATCACTTCCACGATCAGGACGATGTCGAGGAACTCGATAAGATTCTCAAGTACACCTACATGTGCAACAAGCCGGTGGCCATCCTCACCGATGCCAGCTTCTGGAAAGGATATTGATCATGATCAGATCCGAAGTTTTGAAAACCCTGGTCCCTGTCATTTCCGACCAGTTCGTGGTCTGCAACATTGGCCTGCCGTCACAGGAACTGCACATGCTGGACGACCAGCCGACCAACTTCTACATGCTCGGCACCATGGGCCTGGCGTCCTCCATCGGCTTAGGATTGGCGCTGGCGCAGAAACAGAAGATCATCGCCATCGACGGCGACGGCTCGGTGCTCACCAATCTGGGCACCCTGCCGACCATCGCCAATAACCCGGCGGACAACTTCATCCTGTTGATCATCGACAACGGCAGCTATGGGTCCACCGGCGATCAGCCGACCTATGCGGGCATGAAGACGTCCCTCGCCCGTGTGGCCGAGGCCTGCGGCTGCGACAACGTCGTCGAATGCCGGGCCGAGGAAACCGTCGACGTCATGAAGGCGGCGATCGCGTCGGACAAGATGACGATCATCGTCTGCAAGTGTGAGAGCGGTAACATCCCGGTGCCCAACATCACCATTGATCAGGTGGTGATCCGCGACCGGTTCATGAAGGCGCTGGAAGCCGCCAACGCCTAAGTTCTTCTTCTCACTGCCTCACCGTCTCCGTGGTGACGTTTGCTTGAACCACCGAGGCGGTGAGAGAGACCTGTCGGGTCGTTTCCTTTGGTTCCCTCTCACGAAGATTAGATCATTCATGCCCGAGATATTGATCACCGAGTTCATGCTGGAAAGCCAAGTGGAACGCATCAAGCAACGCTTCGACACGCTCTACCTGCCCGACCTTGTCAAGAATCAAGACGAAGTCCCGTCCCACATGGCAGGCGTCCGTGGCCTGATCGTGCGCAATCAGACCCAGGTGCGTGGCGCCTTGCTGGAAGCCGCCGACAGCCTTGAATGCGTCGGCCGCCTGGGCGTCGGATTGGACAACATCGACATGGACGATTGCGCCGGGCGCGGGATCACCGTCTATCCGGCGATCGGCGCCAATGCCGATTCCGTGGCCGAACTGGCCATGGGAGCCATCTACGCCCTGTTCCGGGGCGCCTATCTGGCGACGGCGGAGACGGTGGCCGGCAACTGGCCCCGCATGGAACTGCTGGGCCGCGAAGTCATGGGCAAGCGCTTGGGCCTGCTCGGCTACGGCGCCACGGGTCGGGCGCTGGCTTGGCGGTCCCGGGGCTGCGGCATGTCGCGCATCGCCTACGACCCTTTCGTCCCGACCGACGACGAAAGCTGGCAACAGCACAACACCGACCGGGCGGAAACCGTCGACCAGGTCTTGGAACAGGCGGACGCGGTCTCGATCCACCTGCCGCTGACGGACGAGACCCGGCATCTGATCGACGCGGAAGCCATCGCCAAGATGAAGGATCGGGCGTTGGTTCTGAACCTGTCGCGCGGCGGCATCGTCCATGAACAGGCGATGGTCGACGGCCTGAAATCGGGCAAGCTGGGCGGCGCCTTCACCGATGTCTTCGAGGAAGAGCCCCTCGGGCCCGACAACATTTTCAAGGACGTGCCCAACTTCTTCGCCACGCCCCATGTAGGCGCCCGCACGGAAGAGGCCGAAACCCGCGTCTCGACGATGATCGCCGAGGCGGTGATGAAGCATTTATCGAGAGAAAGCTAAGCCATGGCCAACATGAAGTTGGACGACCTGCATTTTCTCGCCATGAAGGCCTTGATGACGGCGAATATTTCCGAGAACAACAGCGACCAGATCGCCCGCGCCCTGGTCGCCGCCGACGCCGATGGCATCCCGTCCCACGGGGTTTCACGTATCCCGAGCTACGCGGCCCAGGCGATGAACGGCCTGGTCGATGGCCAGGCCTTCCCCCGCCTGGAACAGACGGCGACGGCTTCCATCCGCGTCGACGCCCGGGGGGGCTTCGCCTATCCGGCGATCAACCTGGGCTTGGTGCGCGCCCGCGAGATGGCCAAGGAAACGGGCATTTGCGGCCTCGCCATCGGCAATTCCCACCACGGCGGCGTGGGCGGCCATCCGGTGGAGGCCGCGGCCCGCGACGGCCTGATCGCCCTGGGGTTCCTGAACGCGCCGGCGGCCATCGCCCCCTGGAATGGAAGCCGGGCGCTTTACGGCACCAACCCCATCTCCTTCGCCTGTCCCCGGCCCAACGCCGACCGGTCCGATTGGGGCGATCCCATCCTGGTCGATCTGGCGCTCAGCAAGGTCGCGCGGGGCAAGATCAAATTGGCCGCGGACAAGGGGGAGGCGATCCCCGAGGGTTGGTGCACGGACAAACGTGGCAAGCCGACAACGGACGCCAAGGCCGCCATGGACAGCGGCATGATGATCCCCATGGGCGACGCCAAGGGGGCGGCGCTTGTGCTCATGGTGGAAATTCTGGCGGCGACACTGACCGGATCCAACCACGGGTTCGAAGCGACCAGCTTCTTCGCGTCGGAGGGCGAGCCGCCCCGGGTCGGCCAGTTCTTCCTGCTGCTCGATCCGTCCGCCTTCGCCCATGAAGACGAGGAAACCGCCCATAACGGCTTCATCGAGCGCATTTCGACCCTGGTGCAGGCGATCACCGAGCAGGACGGCGCCTGGCTTCCCGGTGACGACCGCTGGGCCAATCGGGCGACATCGCAGGAGGGCGGGGTCGAGATTCCCGATGCCCTGATCGAGGATCTGAAGGCCCGCGCCGGAGCCTGACGGGCCATCGTCATTCCCGCTGCAAAAAACTCGTCTTCCCTTATCACTGTCTCACCGCCTCACAGGCTCAAAAAAACCAAGGAGACGGTGAGGGGAGAGGACGCTATCGCCCGAACGAACTCGGTCGCTCTGTGTTCTCCGTCTCGCAAGGCCTGAGCGCGCGGGCGCGCGCATGTTCTTTGCGGAAAATCAAATTAGTTACTGTCCGCTGATTTGCCCCTGATTTTCCCCTGATATGTTCGCTGGATTGACCAACAAAAGGAAAAGCATGACGAGGATCAACATCAGGACAACGAACCTCTATCCCGTCAAGGTCGCGAGGCGGGCTAGAACTTCCGCCATCAACTCCGCATCCAATGACTGCTCGGCAAGTTCAACTTTCCGCGCGGCCGCATCGATTGACTTCAGTTGATCGACCAAGACTGCCCCCGTGACACCATCACTCTCGGGCAGCGGCACTTTCCACGGCCAGGGATCGGTGTTGGAGGTAATGGGACAGACCAAAATGCAGGTCGACACGCCGTTATAGGTGGCCGGAGAGACGACCAGGGCCGGGCGTCGGCCAGCCTGTTCATGGCCTTTTTGAGGATTGAAATCGACCCAGACGATATCCCCGCGATCCGGCGCCGTCATAGAGTTTCATCGCCGAGCGGGCCATCGTCCAACGCATCCGGTGCTTTCAGCCCTTTTGCTTCTTGCACCAAATCGTCTAGGGCGTAGCTTGGCCGGCCCTTGCGAACCAACAACGCGCCGTTTTCAAGTTGGAGGTCCACGGCCTCTCCATCACGCAGGCCGAGCGTCTCGACGGCCATTTTAGGGAGGCGAATGGCATGCGATCCCCCCCAGAGTCCTACTTTTGAGCGCATTCGATGATGATCCGATCTTTCATGAATAATATATTATATATATCATCTATGAAATAGACTGTCGAGTCCCCGAAGGGATATATGATCCGGCGCGGCCGTTCCCGGGCAGGCGGGAATCCAGAACTCTCCATCGTCCCGTCTCACAGCCTCTCTGCCTCACTGGTTCAAAAAAACCACAGAGACAGTGAGACGGTGAGGGGAGAGGACGCTATCGCCCGAATGAACTCGGTCGCTCTGTGCCCTTCGTGGACCCTCTGTGATCTCTGTGTTCAATAACCAAGGAGCCCCACAGCGAAAGCCTTTCCGGGTTCGGCTTACTTATGGGTCACAGAGATTACAGGGAAGGCGCGGAGGGAGTAAAATTAGTTACTGTCCTCTGATTTGTTTGCAGATGTATTGTCAGGTTCAACCCGAGGATTTTAGATACTTCGCCGCCTTGGTCTCTTCGATCTGATAGATCCAACCGTTTGCCATCCGTACCCGCTCGTAGAAATCTTTGTCGGAGAAGGCAGCTTCAAGAAGGTTTTCTGTGTTTCCCTTCTTGTTAGCTTTCCAAATTGCTGACATCAGAACTAACCCTGGGATAAACCACCACCAAGCGTCAGTGAAACTGAGATAAACAGAGTATCCGAATACGCCAATAGCGACCCAACTCCAGAAGTGGAATGCAGCGGACGAAGTCTTGTTGGCTGGTCCTGATTCCGGATTGTTCGAAACAGTCGCGGCCAATGAGTTATCCATTCCAAGATTAAGATGTCCGGCTTCGCGTAGAGCGATAAGGTCCTCATGAGGCAAGTCAACATCATTGCAGCTATAGGTCTTCACGCTTTCTCTCCCACCCATCTCGAGACGAGCTACCCGCTAGATAAAAACTTATACCGAGCAATGTAATTTGTCTAAGTGAGAGCAATGATGCTTAAGGAATCACCTTCCCCGGATTGAGGATGCCCTTGGGGTCCAGGGCGGCTTTCAGGGTGCGCATCATCTGCATCTCGACATCCGACTTGTAGCGTTCCATTTCCGACACTTTCAGCAATCCGATGCCGTGTTCGGCGGAGAAGCTGCCGCCCAGATCATGGGCGATGTCATGGACGCGGGGCGGGATGGTTTCGCGCAAGCCTTCGATGTCCGACCCCTCGGGGGCGGTCATGTTGTAATGAAGATTGCCGTCGCCGAAGTGGCCGAAAGGCGTGAGGATCACGCCCGGAATGGCCTGGGTGACGTGATCGGCCGCGCGATCCAGGAACTCCGGCAGGGACGAGACCGGCACGGCGATGTCGTGCTTCACCGTGCCGCCGCCCCCCGCGTGCTTGAGGGCTTCGGGGATGCTCTCCCGCAACTGCCAGAGCCTGGCCGCCTGCTCGCCGCTTTCGGCCAGGACCGCGTCGATGATTTCCTCCGCTTCGAAGGCGTCGGCCAGCGCGCCCTCGGCCAAATCCCTGATCACGCCTTCCTGGCCCGACGCCAGTTCGATCAGGGCGTGGTGGTCGTGGCTTTCCGAAAACGGGTTTTGCGTGCCGGTGATATTGGCGACCACCAGGTCCAGGCAGTTCTTGTGGATGTATTCGAAGGACGTGACTTGATCGCCGGACGCCCGGCGCAGGCGGCTCAAGAGGTCGAGGAGACGCGCCGGGCTTTCGGCCGCGACCAGGGCCGTCGTCGTTTCCACCGGCCGGGGGAAAAGCTTGAGGACCGCGGCGGTGATGATGCCCAGCGTCCCTTCCGAGCCCATGAACAACTGCTTCAGGTCGTATCCCGTGTTGTCCTTCCTGAGCCCCTTGAGGCCGTTCCAGACCTCGCCCTGGGCGGTCACGACCTCCAACCCCAGGACCAGGTCCCTGGCGTTGCCGTAACGCAGCACTTGAATGCCGCCGGCGTTGGTCGAGAGGTTGCCGCCGATCTGGCAGCTGCCTTCGGCTCCGAGGCTGAGGGGGAAGAGCCGGTCGGCGGCCTCGGCTGCCTGCTGCACCTGCTGCAGGATGCAGCCGGCCTCGACGGTGACGGTGAAGTTGCTGGCGTCGAGCTCGCGGATCCGGTTCATGCGGGAGTTGGTTCTGGGCTTGGAGGTGGTGCTGCCGGACGGCCGCATCTGGAACGGGCTGCGCCGCCTGCG
>JANQIJ010000284.1 GCA_028282185.1 Rhodospirillales bacterium | reverse complement strand
TTGATCTGCGAGATCGTCCGGGCGATGCCTTCGTTGGCCTTGACCGCATTGTCGGTCGCCGACTGGATATCACTGACCTGGGTGGCGATTTCCTCGGTCGCCTTGGCCGTCTGGTTGGCCAGATTCTTGACTTCCGAAGCGACCACGGCGAAGCCCTTGCCGGCGTCGCCGGCGCGGGCGGCTTCAATCGTCGCATTGAGGGCCAGAAGGTTGGTTTGCTCCGCGATGTCGGTGATCAGCGAAACGACCTCGCCGATGCGTTGCGCGGCGCCGGCCAGTTCGCGGATCATCGTCTTGGTGGTTTCCGCTTCGTTGACGGCTTCTGCGGCGATATCGGCCGAGGTCGAAACCTGGCGGCTGATTTCCGTGACCGAAATTGAAAGCTGTTCCGTCGCGGCGGCGACGGTTTGAACGTTCGACGACGCCCGTTGCGCGGCCGAGGCGACATTGCTGCTTTCCTGGTCGGTCTGATCCGCCGCGCCGGCCATGGTCGAAGACGAATTCTGCATGTTCGACGAAGCCAGGGACAGGCCGGCGACGACCTCGCCGACGCTGGCCTCGAACTCGCTGGCCAAACTCTGCATGGCGTTGCGTTTCTGCTGTTCGGCGCGGCGTTCCATCTCCTCGCGTTCGATCTTCAGGTGTTCGATTTCCGTGCTTTTTTCCTTGAATACTTGGATGCAATGGGCCAGGGCGCCGATCTCATCGGTCCGGTCCTTGGCCGGAACATCGACGTCCAGGTTTCCATTCACCAAACGCGTCGTGCATTCGGTGATCGAGCTCAACGGTCGCGTGACCTGGCGGGCGATGACGAAGGCCAGCAGGGCGACAAGGGCGACGACGACGATCAATCCGACGATGGCGTTGTTGATGACCGCCTGGGTCACGGCGGTGTCGTGGGCTTCGGTGCTCCAGGCAATGACCAGGGTGCCGACCCGGTCCTGTTTCTTGCCCGATATGACCGGCGTGGCGATGACGAACGCGCCGGGAACATCCCAAGACACGGTCTCGCCGTTGGCCAAGGCGTCGCCGCCCTGGTGCAAGGCGCCGGAAAGATCGGCGGAGGACAGCTGCTCGGATTGGAACAAGGTCAGCAGGCCGCCCTGCTGATCGAAAACGGCAAGGGTCGCCATTTGCGAGTTCGGTGACGCGGCCATCGGGGCATAGGATCTATCGATGGCGTCGGTCTTCTTCCAACGGACGCCGCCGGATATCTGCGATGCCATGAGCTCCGTGATTGTCCGGTTTTTCAAGCTGGATGTGTCGTTAAGCTGCATGCCCAGGTTTGCCGCTTGAATGCAGATCAGTACGGCCAAACCGGCGATGATCGCAGCGGCCACGGTAAAGATGATCCTGCGTCCGAGAGAGCTGGTCGCCTGGCTTCCGGTATTGGTTGAATCCCGGTTATCCGGAGTCGTCACGCTTGCCGCGTCGGTCATTGTGTATACCCCTGTGGTTGTCTCCGTCGGATCGCCGGCCCGAACCCGGGGCCGATGATCCTATTCCGTGCCTTTGGTCAAGAAGGCGTTCCGTGGGTGCGGGCCCCTGTGTGTTGCTTTGGACGGCGGCCCTAAATGCCCAAGGCTTCCATGTCGACACCGATGGTCACCGCGCCGATCGGCTTGCCGGTCTTGGGGTCGATGATCGAGACGCTGAGCTGCGACTGGAAGGTTTGGGTCGACTCATCTTCTTCGACGTCGCTGATGTGGACCGCATTGGGGCCGACAGCGAAGGTCTGCTTCCACTTCGCCTCGTCACCCTGCCAATAGTCCGAAGTGACATCGCTCTGGCCGACATTCAGGCCCTTGTTGTCCATGACGAAAATCTCCGTGTACAGGCCCTGGCTTTCGGCCTTGATCTTCTTCAGGTAGGCGGAAAGCGCGTTGTTCAGCACTTTGTCGATCAACGGACCGGATCCGGATTTGGTTTCGGCGCGCCACTGTTTGTCCATTTTGATGATGCCCGGCTCGTCCAGGCCGGCGTTGGCCGCGTTCTGGGCCTTGACCGCAGAGACCACGGCGTCGCTTTGCAGCCAGGCTTTGACCTTGGAGCCGGCCAGTTCCTTCATCGGCGCGACATGGACTTCGGCAGAGGCCGGCGCGGCCAGCGAAATGGCGGCGACGGTCGCGACCGCGGTAAACATCTTGTGGATGTTGGATTTCATTGATGAATGCTCCATGAGAAAAATTTGTTTCCGCGTGTGAGCCGGACCGATGTCCGCCTCGGTTACGTGATGCTGTAGTTGCGAGGGCCGAGTATCCAACCCTGCCGTGCGGCAGAACTCTTCGGACGGCCGGTTGGCATTGCCGAACCACCGTAAAAAACGAACTGCACCTTGAATGTGATGCCCCCTAAATGCCCTGAAACACTTCCAGCGTCAGGCCGCTTCACATCTATGGCGATATGTATCAAGTGATAGGCTGATCGGCAATATGCCATAAGGCAGTATGTCTTAAGTCAAGGGCGACTTTCATAATTCTTTGAAATTATTAGTAAAATTATACAGAACGATGTTTTCCGTCATCGAGCCCGGCTCAGCCGCGATGCACGAAACTGTCGAAAGTCTGCTCGATTGCGCGTCGGCCGATGTCGCGGGTGATGAACACAATCTTTGATCGGCGGTCATCGGGGTTAGGCCAGGCTGGCAGGCCAACCGGCGGATGGAACAGGTGTTGGACCCCGTGCACGGCGACGGGGCGGTCCTCGCCCCGGAGGTTCAGGATGCCCTTGATCCTGAGCAGGTTCTCACCCTGGGTGGCGATCAACATTTCCATCCAGGTGACAAAGGCGTCCCAGTCGATCGGGTCATCGACGACCAAGCAGAACGAGCCGATGCGCGCGTCGTGGCGATTGACGTCGTGGTGATGCTCGTGATCGTGGTGATGGTCGGCCCCATGTTCATCGGCATGGCCGTGATTGTGCCCATGACCGTCATGATGGATATCGGCATAGGCCTCGTCCTTCAGCCAGCCGGCGACGTCGGCGATCTTGCGGTCGGTTGAAAACAACCCGGCATCGAACAAGTCGCCCGGCGAGACGGCGCCCTGCGCGTCCAGCAAAGGCGCCGCAGGATTGAGTTCCTTCAGCCGGCGGGCGATCTCGGCCCGTTGGTCGTCATCCGCCAGGTCGGTCTTGGTCAGGACGATGCGGTCGGCGACCGCCGCCTGTTTGACGCTTTCGGGTTGCGCCGCCAGGGTCTTCGGTCCGTTGACCGCATCGACCGTTGTGACGATGCCGTCCAGGCGGTAGCGTGTGCCGATGGTCGGTTCGGTCATCAGGGTATGGATGACCGGCGCCGGGTCGGCCAGTCCGGTGGTTTCGATCACCAGGCGCTTGAACCAGGGGACTTTCTTGTCGAACCGCTGCCAGAACAACTCGCGCATGGCGTTGACCAGGTCGCCCCGCACGGTGCAGCATAGGCAGCCGGAATTGAGCAGAACCGTGTCTTCCCGGGTTTCCTTTACGAGCAGGTGATCAAGACCGATTTCGCCGAATTCGTTGACCAGGACCGCCGCCTCGCCCATGGCGGGGTCGCTTAGCAGCTTGTTCAGCAGGGTCGTCTTGCCCGAGCCGAGAAAACCGGTCAACACCGTGACCGGGATCGATTTGGCGATCAGCCGCGCATTGACGTCCTGGGCTGCCGGACCCGTCGCATTGACGGTATCGGCCGCGCTGGCCGCGGGGCGGGGGTCAGCTTTTTCCGCCATACAAGGCCTCCGGGTCCGTCTCGACCTCGGCGATGACTTGGATTTCGCCATCCCGCACCGCATGAAAAAAACAGTTGTGTCGGCCCGTGTGACAGGCGACGCCGGTCTGATCGACCAGCGTCAGGACCGTGTCCTCGTCGCAATCGAAGCGAAATTCGACCAGGCGCTGAACCTGGCCCGAGGTTTCGCCCTTGCGCCACAGGGACTTGCGCGAACGGGAGAAATAACAGACCTGGCCTGTGCTCAGGGTCTCGCGCACGGCCTCGGCATTCATCCAGGCGACCATGAGAATTTCGCCACTGTCGTGTTGCTGGGCGATCGCCGGGATCAGGCCGCGATCGTCGAACCGCAGGCGGTCGACAACATCGTCGATGAGCGTCTTGTCCATTGTCCGCTTTCCTTAACTGGCGGCGTTGAGCCGCGTGAACCCGGCCGCCAGGTCGTCGATCAAATCCGCCGGGTCTTCCAAACCGATATGGAAGCGCAGCATCGGGTTATCATGGGGCCAGGGCACGGCGGTACGTAGTTTCTCCGGATGAATGGTAATTACCAGACTTTCGTATCCGCCCCAACTGGCCCCCATGCCGAACAGTTCCAAGCCGTCCAGCATGGCGGCGACGGCCGCTTTCGAACAGGGTTCGAGCATAACCCCGAACAGCCCGGAAGCGCCCGTGTGGTCGCGGCGCCACAATTCATGTCCGGGGTCGTCGGCCAGGGCCGGGTAGAGCACCCGCGCGACCTCGGGCCGCGCCTGGAACCATTCAGCCAGGACCAGGGCGTTCTTTTGGTGGCGCTCCATGCGCACGGACAGCGTGCGCAGGCCGCGCAGACCCAGATAGCATTCGTCCGGTCCGGCGCGCGAGCCAAGGGTCGACTGCATGGCCTTCAAGGCCTGAAACTGTTCTTCCGTTGAGACCGTGGTGGTGCCCAGCATGGCATCGGAATGGCCGCAGATGTATTTGGTCGCGGCCTCGATCACCAGATCGACGCCCAGGTCGAACGGGTTGCAATACAGCGGCGAGGACCAGGTGTTGTCGATCGCTGTCATCACGCCGCGCGCCTTCGCCGCCTGGGTGATCGCCGGCACGTCCTGAACCTCGAACGTGTGCGACCCCGGCGATTCCAGATAGATCATCCGGGTCCGCTCGTTGATCAGGTCGGCGATGCCGCCGCCGATCAAGGGGTCGTAATAGGTGATCTCGACGCCGGCCCGTTCCAGCAAGTTGGCGCCGACCCGCTTGCGCGTCGGGCCGTAAACCGTATCCGCGACCAACACATGGTCGCCGTGCCTTAGAAACGTGATCATCGTCGCCGCGATGGCACCGATGCCGGATGGCCAGGAAACCGTTTTGTGGCCGCCGGGGTAGAGCGCGGTGACCGCTTCCTCGAAGGCGAACTGCGTCGGCGTGCCCGAGCGCCCGTATTGCACGCCGTGATAGGGCGGTCGGTCGCGGGTTTCGAATTCCTCGATCGTCGGGAACAAGACGGTCGAGGCGTAATAGACGGGCGGATTGGGAATGCCCTGGTTGTCGTCGGGGCGCAAGCCGGCGTGGGCCATGATCGTGTCCCGGCGTTTGTTTTTAAGATCGGATTTTTCGGACATGTCGCGGGTCTTTCGCTTTAATGGCGCTTTAAGGGTCGGCACCGACCGACGCGGGTCGGGCTTGGTCAAGCCGGGAGGAGCATACATGAAACACCGCATTGTCAAACATTTGGTCGTCGTGGCCGGGATTGCGGTCCTGGTCGGCATAGCCCGGGACGTTCATGCCTCTACCCTCGACAACCTGCGCGCGCGGGGGATGCTGCATTGCATCGTCTCCACCGGTCTGGCCGGGTTTTCCTTCACCGACGCGGCGGGACGCTGGCGGGGCCTCGATGTCGACATGTGCCGTGCCGTTGCCGCGGCGGTCCTGGGCGACGGTGACAAGGTCAAGTTCATTCCGGCGACGGGCAAGACCCGGTTCACCTTGTTGAATTCCGGCGAGGGTGATGTGATCTTTCGCAACACCACATGGACCTTCGTCCGCGACGTCGATGTAAAGATGACCTTCATCGGCACGACCTATTACGACGGTCAGGGTTTCATGATTCGCAAGGACAAGGGCGTCAACAGCGCCAAGGAACTGGACGGCGCGACGATCTGCATCCAAACGGGGACGACGACGGAACTGAACTTGGCCGACTATTTCCGCTCGAATAAGATCTCCTATCGTCCGGTGCCCATCGAAACCAGTGAAGAGGCGCGGCGCGCCTATTTGGCTGATCGCTGCGACGTCTATACGACGGACATGTCGGGCCTGGCCGCGAACCGGGCCAGCTTCGAGAGGCCGGAGGACCACCTGATCCTGCCGGAGATCATCTCCAAGGAGCCCTTGGGGCCGGTCGTCCGGCATGGCGACAATCAATGGGAGGACATCGTCCGCTGGACGGTCTTCGCCCTGTTCGCCGCCGAGGAGCACGGCATCACCGCGGCCAATGCGGACGCCTTGGCCACCCGGCCGCCCAACCCGTCCATCGGCCGTCTCTTGGGCAGTGAGGGCGCCCTGGGCGAGCAACTGGGCCTCGACAGGGCATGGGCCTTGCGGGCGATCAAGACCGCGGGCAACTACGCCGAGATTTTCGAGCGTAACCTCGGCCCATCGACTCCCATCGGGCTGCAGCGCGGTTTGAACGCGTCATATAAGGACGGCGGCTTGATCTACGCGCCGCCGTTCCGTTAGCGCCGAAAGGGGGCGCGGAAGAGGGTGTAACCAAACCGCAAAAAAACGCGCCTTCGCACTCGCAACCCGACAACAACTGGGTTAAGCTTTCTTGGTCAAGTTCCCGTTTGCGGCAGGGCAGCCGGCGCGGGACAAGCAAAATCAAATGAGACGACATAGCCAGGGAGCACTTTTCATGTTCAAACGACTTAGTTTTGTTGCCGCGGCGGCGGCGGTGGCCATTGCCTCGGGCGCGCCGGTTTCCAGTGCCCAGGCGGCGACGGTGGATGACGTCAAGGCCCGGGGAATTTTGCACTGCATCGTCAATACCGGCCTGCCCGGGTTCTCTTTCGTTGACGCCAATGGTCGCTATTCGGGTTTTGATGCCGATATGTGTCGGTCCCTGGCCGCGGCGGTTGTGGGCGATGGCGAAAAGGTGAAGTTCAT
>JANQIJ010000128.1 GCA_028282185.1 Rhodospirillales bacterium | reverse complement strand
GACGCCCTCGGAAATCCGCAACGCCCGCTTTGACGGCGTCGAACGCAACGGACCGGCGCTCTACATCGACGCGTCGACGGGCATGCCGTTCAAAGGCGGTGACCGGGAGATCGCCCTGCAATTGGGCGAACGCTTCACCGGCGTGTCGCGAGACGCCATCGCCAACGCCGAACTCGTTACGCGGTTCGGACCGCAATATGACTTCCGCAACAAGCGGCTGCCCGTTTGGCGCCTGGACTACGGCGCGCCGGTCAATGCGACGATCTTCGTCGACACGACCACCGGCGTCCTCGCCGACCGCACGCCCGACCAAGCGAAGGCGGAACAGTGGAGCTTCTCCTATCTCCACAAGTGGAATTTCCTGTTTCCGCTCGGACGCGAAACGCAGAATCTCGTCGTGTCCATAGCAGTTACGTTCAGTCTCGTTTTCATGGCCGTGATCGGGCTCACGCTCGATTTGCGGCGCAGAAGGGGCACAGGACGGTCCCGTCGCGGACGCAAACATCCCGCGCAATCTTGAGAATCCCGGCCACGCCGAAGATTGAACGCAGACTTGGCCCGACCACCGTCTCGGTGAACATGCCGGTCGACGGCACGCCGGGGAACGGCGCCACGGTGGCGCGCCATCCGCCTGCGATCTCAAGGGCGACAACCGAAGAAAACGGCCGGTGCATCGGATCTTTCAAAGGCGGCGGGACCGCCGCAAATTCCAGACGAATACACCGATCTCCCGAGCGGGAAATGGTGGGCGCGGCTGGGATTGAACCAGCGACCCCTACGATGTCAACGTAGTGCTCTCCCGCTGAGCTACGCGCCCCCAAAGCGAGATGGGTCCGTCCCGCGCCCCATGGACGCAACCGGAAGGCATGGGTTGTACTGTCTTGGCGTTGCCTTGGCAAGGCCCCGCAAACGCCAATCCCGGAGATCGCCGGCAAAACAGGAAACCGTTGCCAGGAGCACGGCGGAAGGTTAACACAGGGGATCGGAAACTTGTCGACCCAGACCATGACCCCAGAGACCGACCCGGCGCTTGACGCCGCCGTCAAGGACCCGGCCCTGGCGCTGCTTCGACCGGCGCCGCAGACCACGCCCCTGGTCTTCGCCTCCCCCCATTCGGGAAGCGCCTATCCCGCCGACTTCGTTCGCCGGGCCCGGTTGAGCGCCCTCGACCTGCGCCGGTCCGAAGACGCCTTCGTCGATGAGTTGTTTCGCCGCGCCCCGGACTTCGGCGCGCCCTTGTTGGCGGCGACATTTCCCCGTGCCTATGTGGACGTCAACCGCGAAGCCTTCGAGCTGGATCCAAGGATGTTCGCGGAGCCGCTGCCCGACTACGTCACGACCCGATCGCCGCGCATCGCCGCGGGCCTCGGCACCGTCCCCCGGGTCGTCGCCAACGGCGAGGAGATCTACGACGCGCCGCTGACCTTCGCCGAGGCCCGCGCGCGGATCGAAGCGACCCACCGTCCCTACCACCGCACCCTGGCGGCGCTGGTCCGCGATACGCGGCGCACCTTCGGTACCTGCCTGCTGATCGACTGCCATTCGATGCCGTCCAATTTGGGCGGCGGGCGCGGCACCCGGGCGCTGCCGGATGTTGTTCTGGGCGACTGCCACGGCACCTCCGCCGGGCCGGGGTTGAACGACCTGGTGGAGGGTCACTTGCGACGCCTGGGCTTCACCATCGTCCGCAACCGCCCCTACGCCGGGGGCTATACGACGCGTCATTACGGCCATCCGCGCCAGGGCCTGCACGTCCTGCAAATCGAAATCAACCGCGGCCTTTACTTGAACGAGGCGACCATCGAGCCGCTGCCGCAGATGGCCGACGTTGCCCAGCGGTTCGAGACGTTCACGGCGCGCCTTTCGGCCGACATGCGCCGCCAGGGCCTGCCCCAAGCGGCCGAGTAGAACGCGCCGCGCAGCCGAGGTCGGCGCCGCCGGCGCCGACCGGCCCGCCAGGCACCGCAAGCGAGAACCAGCCCATGACAGGATTCGAAACGATGACCTTGCGTCCGGCGGTGCCGGCGGATATGCCGGTGATCACCGAGATCTATGCCCATCATGTGCGCACCGGCGGCGGCAGCTTCGAGACCGAACCGCCGGACCTTGACGAAATGACCCGCCGCCACGCCACCGTCTGCGACGCGGGATACCCCTATATCGTCGCCGTCGAGGACAAGACCGTATTGGGCTATGCCTATGCCGCCCGCTACCGGCCGCGCGAAGCCTATCGCTATGCGGTCGAGGATTCGGTCTACGTTGCGGCCGGCGCCGCGGGCCGGGGCGTCGGCACCCGCCTTTTGGCCGCCCTGATCGAGACCTGCACGGAAGCCGGCTTTCGCCAGATGGTCGCCGTGATCGGCGACTCCGAAAACGCGAGCTCTATCGCGCTGCATCGCAAAATGGGATTCCGCCAGGTCGGGGTTATCCACAGCATCGGTTTCAAGTTCGGCCGATGGTTGGATTCGGTGACGATGCAACGTCCGCTTGGCCCGGGCGGCGACAGCCTGCCCCCTGCCTGACCCGCATCAAACCCGCCCAGCCATGACCAAGGCGGCCTTCGGAGCGCCTGCCTGACCGCGCCATGGCCGGGCAATCCCCTGCCAAAAACCAGGAACAACGGGCCGACAACGGCAAACAGCCCGGCTCAGCGCTACGCCATTGCCTGCCGAAATGCCGACGACACCGAAAAAAAGGGGCCACGTCAGAGACGTGGCCCGAGTCTTTGGGAGGAAACATCCAAGTAAAGGCAGATGCGGGAGGTGTCTGGGAGGACCAACGCCCCCGCATGCTGCGCTGCACAATATAGTCGGCACTTTTCGCAAACGCAAACAAAAAAGTTCTGAAAATTTTCGCCCTCTGGGCGGACCATTCCTGACCGCGGCCGCCACCCGGCAATTTCAACCGGGGTCGAAAACACATTACACCTGTTAAATAATTGAATTTAAATAATTTATTTTTCTTCACGGCCTGGCATGCGGCTTGCGACGCTGGGCCCAGAACGGGAGAAAAAATCATGGCGTGGAAACCGCGTCACGTGCTGCTCGGGTTTTTCATCGGCGCCGCCGCCTTGTCCGCGGAGGCCGCCGTCCCGCATGGACAACCCATTGATAAAACAAGAAAAATATGCACGGACGTGGCGCGCGCCACGGAAAAGGCGACGGGCATCCCGCGCCATTTGCTGGCGGCGATCTCGCTCACGGAAACGGGCCGATTCGACGCCGAACGCGGGGAAAATTTTGCCTGGCCCTGGACCGTCATGGCCGAAGGCCGCGGCCGCTATTTCCAGACCAAGGCGGAAGCCAAGGCCGAGGTGGAAATCCTTTTGAGCCAAGGAGTCCGCAACATCGACGTCGGCTGCATGCAGATCAACCTGCATTTCCATTGGGACGCCTTCGACAGCCTGGATCAGGCCTTCGATCCGGCGGCGAACGCGGCTTATGCGGCGGAATTCCTGAAATCCAAGCATGCCCGGACCCGCAACTGGCTGACCGCCGCCGGCCAGTACCATTCCCACACGCCGGAAAATTTCCGGCCCTACCGGATCAAGGTGCTGAGCTATTGGAACAAGCTGCGGCGCGGCGATGCCGGCGGATCGGCGACGGCCAAGCGCAAGGACGACGCGGAGACGCGCGCCGACGCGCGCGAGACGGCACGCGTCGTCGGCATCGACCGGGAACGGACCCAGCGCCTCAACGGCCTGTTGCGCGACCGCCGTCAAGGCAGCCGTGTCGACATGCGCCAACTGCGCCAGGGCAAGCGGCGCCTGGCTCAATTGGACGACTGGCGCGACCGCCAGCGGCGCGGCGTCCGCCTGCAAGCCACGGTGGCTCAACGCCTGGCGGAAATGGAACTGCACCGCAAGGAGAAGCTGCGCAACCTGGAACGGGCCGGGCGCGAGGTTTCCTTCGCCGACAAGCGCCGCCAGCAATTGGACCGCTGGCGGCGCACCGGCGCCCTGTCCGGCGAATGGACGGGCGAACGCTAGGGCGCTTCGCGGCTCCACGGCCCACTTGTGTTTCCGGGGTTTGCCTCAGGCCGCCCGCATCAAATCCCAGGCATAGGTGCCGCGCCGCTCCAGGTTCTTGTCGAACTCTGCCGCGAAATTGGGCGCCACGGCGCCGGCCACCCGGTCGTCGGCGAGCAAGGCGGCGGACCAGGCCCGGACGTTGGGGAAATCGTCCAACAAGCAGGTCTTCAGGACCCGCTCGGCGATGTCGAAACGCTGCAGGAAGGGCGCATAGGCGCAATCCACCAGGCTCAGGTCCGGGCCGTTGAAGAACGGGCCGTCGTTGCCGCGCTCTTGGCCGATGGCGTCATCCAGGCGCTGCAGGCGCTGGCGCGCCGCGTCCAACGTCCCGGGCAGGCTTTCCGCGTCGGGGCAATAGGTCACCTGGTTCAACCCCGGGCCGTTGACGAAGGTCGGCAGGAAATCGGTCCAAGCCCGGTTGCGCGCCCGTTTGACCGGGTCCGCCGGATGCAGGCGCGGTTCGAACATCTCGTCCAGGTATTCGGCGATGGCATTGGATTCGAACAGCGGCTGGCCGTCGACTTTCAACACCGGCACCTTGCCGTGGGGCGACATTTCCAGGAACCAATCGGGCTTGTCACGCAGGTCGATATAGGTGACGCCGAAGTCGACGCCCTTGGCGCGCATGGCGATCACCGAACGCTGCACCCAGGGACAAGTCGTGGAACTGATCAGGTGGTAGCTGGCGCTCATACGGCTCTCCCGCTTGTTCGTCGCCCGTAAGTTACCCATCGGCCGGACTGGACCCGGCCGGACCGGCAGCTTGCGCCGACCCGGCGGGTCTGGCAAGGGGGCGGGCGCCGGGCCATTCCGCAACGGACGGCTTTATCCCCGGGCATGGCCGTGGCATCGTCGGCGGAACGCCATCAACCGCCAAAATTCAGGGAGGCCCCATGATACCCCGCATCGTCCGCGCCAACGAAGGCCCGACCAAGATCGCCCCCAACGACAAGTTCGTCGGCACCGTCTATCAGGACCAGGTGTTCCTGCCGGAAGACCCGTCGCGGCTCCGCGTCACGCGCGTCACCTTCGCGCCCGGCGGGCGGACCAATTGGCACACCCATGCGGTGGGCCAGATCCTCTATGTGCTGTCGGGTGTTGGCCGCTATCAGATGGAGGGCGGCCCGGTCGAGGAAATCCGCCCAGGCGACACGGTCGTGATCCCGCCCAAAACCCGCCATTGGCATGGCGCCGCGCCGGACCAGATGATGTGCCATCTGGCGCTTTCAGAAAGCGACGACACCGGCGCCGCCACGGACTGGCTGGAAGCCGTCGAAGACGGCGACTACACGGAAGCGCCGGCGTAAACCAAGCCCGGCCTAATCCCCCGCCGTGGCCGGACGCGCCGGCGGAGCGCCCACCGGCCCGGGCCCATCGCCCTCCGCCATCCCGGCGTCCCGGAGGTCCCGCCCCCGGCGCACGCCGGCATGGGCCCG
>JANQIJ010000269.1 GCA_028282185.1 Rhodospirillales bacterium | reverse complement strand
GCTCAAGGACGCCGAGAACCACGCCAAGGAGAGCCTGTACACCCACTACGTGGCCGCCAATCTTGACTGGCACGACAACAAGCACAGCAGCGAGCTGATTCATAAACTGCACAGCTCGTCCCAGATCGTTTTCTTTGGCGCCATCAGCACCTGCATCGGCCTCGTCAGCGACACCGTCCTGACCCTGGGTCTGATCGCCGGCCTAATCTACGCCTCGCCCACGGCCTCCCTGATCACCTTGTCGTTGAGCACCATCGGCTTCCTGATCGCCACCCGCCTGCTGACCGGGCCGGTGGTGCGCAACGCCCGCCATCGCCAACTCGTCAGCAAGAATCTGCAGACCCACCTCATGGAAGTCACCGCCGGCGTCCGGGAAATCAAGGTCGCCGCCTGCGAATCCCACTACCTGGGAGATTTCCGGCGGCTCTTGGATGAACAAAAGAAGGTCGTGGTCAGGCATAATCTTTTCAGCGACATGCCCATCGTGCTGTTCGAACTTATCGCCGGGCTGTATATCTTTATCGTCGTCGCCGTGCTGATCCAGTCCGAGCAGCCCGGCAACATCGTTCCCACCATCGCCCTTTTTGCGGTCGCGGCGCTGCGCTTCCTGCCGGCAACGGCGCGGATCACCAACCACGTGAACAAACTCCGGGCCGTCGGCCCGGCCATCGCCGAGCTTTTGGAAGATGTCGCCGATTTCGGTCCCGACACTCTCAGTGCGCCTGCCCCCGGCCTGGAAGAAGCGCGCCGGCACCGCAAAGTCACCTTCCGCGAGTCGATCCGCTTCAACAGGGTCAGCTTCAAGTATGGACGCAGCGGCCATGCCTTGGACAACGTCAGCATCACCATTCCGCGCGGTCGCACGGTCGGGATCATTGGGCCGTCGGGCGCCGGCAAGTCGACGCTGATCCGACTTCTCCTGGGCCTGGGCCAACCCTTTTCAGGCACCATCCTGATTGATGAACATCCGCTCAATCCGAGTTTGTCCGCAGCCGAGCGATCGATCGGCTACGTGCCGCAGAACCCCTTCATCCTGGACGACAGCGTGCGCCGCAATGTCGCGTTCAGCGCGCCCCTGGAAGAAATTGACGAGGCCCGGGTGCGCAAGGCGCTGTCCGGCGCCCAGCTTCTTGAGTTCGTCGACGGCCTGCCGGAGGGTCTGGACGCCTTGGTTGGCCAGAGCGGCGTGCGCCTTTCCGGCGGGCAAATTCAACGTGTCGCCATTGCCCGCGCGCTCTATGGCGACCCAGATACCTTGGTGTTCGACGAGGCGACCTCGTCCCTCGACGTGGAAACGGAAACCCGCATATCCCGGGTCCTTAACGCGCTCCGCGGCAAGAAGACCCTGGTCGTCATCGCCCACCGCCTGAGCACGGTGCGCGATTGTGACCACATCTATTTCCTGAAAGACGGCTCGGTGTTCGCCGAGGGAACTTTCGAAGACCTCCAGGAAGCGAACGAGGAGTTCCGCAACCTGGTCAGCCTGGGCCAACTGTGACGGCGACGGCAAGGCCCATGATTACACAACCCAAATCTGTTGTTGGAAAGATGCCATGACAAACCTGAAGAACGTCCTGATTACCGGTGGTGCCGGCTATGTCGGCAGCCTGTTGACGCCACAGCTTCTGGAGCGCGGTTACAACATCACCGTCTACGACATCATGTATTACGGCGACGATTTCCTGCCAAAGAACAACCCCAATCTGCGCGTGATCGAGGGCGACATCAGGGACACGGCGTCGCTGCGCGCGGCGCTCACGGACATGGATGCCGTGATTAGCCTGGCCTGCATTTCCAATGACGCCAGTTTTGAATTGGACGAAGGCCTGTCGACGTCAGTCAACCTGGACGCCTTCGAACCCATGGTCGTTGCGGCGAAAGAAGCCGGCATCCGCCGCTTCGTGTATTGCTCTTCCTCCTCGGTCTATGGCGTGTCCGAAGAGCCCAATGTCACCGAGGACCACCCGCTGGTGCCGCTGACGCTTTACAATAAGTACAAGGGGATGTGCGAACCGCAGCTGTTCAAGCACCAATCCGACGATTTCGTCTGCGTTACCATCCGCCCCGCAACACTCTGCGGCTACGCGCCGCGCCAACGCCTCGACCTGTCGGTCAATATCCTGACCAATCATGCGGTGACCAACGGCAAGATCACCGTCTTCGGCGGTTCCCAAAAACGGCCCAATCTGCACGTCCAAGACATGTGCGACTGTTACGAGATGCTGTTGACCCTGCCCGGAGAGAAGATCGCCGGCGAGATCTTCAACGTCGCCTACCAGAACATGAGCATCATGCAGTTGGCCGAGATCGTGAAGAAGGTCGTCGAAGAAGAGTTCCCGGAAAAGGGCGCCATCGATATCGTCACCACGCCGACGGACGACATCCGCTCCTATCACGTGAACTCGGACAAGATTGGCCGCGCCCTGGGCTTCGAGCCCAAGTACTCCATCGAGGACGCGGTGCGCAGCCTCTGCGACGCCTTCCGCAAGGGCCGCCTGCCCGACAGCATGGACGACGACCGCTACTTCAATGTCCGCCGCATGAAGGCGCTTAACGCCGCATGACCGAGAAACCCATCGCCGTGGTCACCGGCGGTGCCGGCTTCATCGGCAGCCACATGGTCGACCTGTTGCTGCAGCATGGCTTCGCCGTCCGCGTGATCGACGACTTCACGGGCGGCCACGAACGCAACCTGGCCCACCTGGAGGGCGCCGCCGAACTTGACGTCGAGCGCAGAGACATCCGCGACCTGACGCCGGAAGCGACGGCCTTCCGTAACGCCAAGTACGTTTTTCACTTCGCCGGCATCGGCGACATTGTACCGTCCATCGAGCAGCCCCTGGCCTACATGGACATCAACGCGCAGGGTACGGTCAAGGTTCTTGAGTGTGCCCGCGCCGCGGGCGCCACTAAGTTCGTCTATGCGGCGTCTTCGTCATGTTACGGCTTGGCCGACGTGCCGACGGCCGAGGATCATCCGATTGACCCCAAGTACCCGTATGCTCTTTCAAAGTATCAGGGCGAGCAGGCGGCGATGCATTGGCTCAAAGTCTATGGTCTGCCGGTGAATTCGATCCGCATCTTCAACGCCTACGGCACCCGTGTTCGCACCACCGGCGCCTACGGCGCCGTTTTTGGCGTGTTCTTCAAACAGAAGTTGGCCGGCAAACCGTTCACCGTGGTCGGCGACGGCACGCAGGGACGTGACTTCCTTTACGTCACCGACGTGGCGCGGGCGTTCCTGGCGGCCGCCGAGACGGACCGCGTCGGCGAAATCTACAACCTCGGCGCCGGGAATCCGCAAAGCGTGAACCGATTGGTTGAGCTCCTCGAAGGAGAGGTCGTGTACATTCCCAAGCGCCCGGGCGAACCGGATTGCACTTGGGCGGACATCACCAAGATCACGACGGAACTGGACTGGCGGCCGACGATACCGTTCGAGGAAGGCGTCGCCCGCATGGTTAAGGAGATCGACAATTGGCGGGACGCCCCGCTTTGGGACCCGGATAGCATTCAGGAAGCCACCCGCGCCTGGTTCCGTCACATGACGCCGACGGCCGGTCCGACGGACAGCCGATAGGAACCTTAAGGCCGACGGACTTCATGATGAGCAAACGAATGGTGCTTTTCGGCGGCAGCGGCCTTATCGGCCGCGCCCTCGCCAGACGGCTGGGCCGTGACCGGGCGGTCTGCACATTCCGTTCGCGGCCGGTCGAAGGGGGTATCAGATACGACGCCCTGACGGCCGATCCGGCGACCGTGCTGGACCAGGCCGGTCCCGCCAGCCACGCGCTGCTTCTATTCGCCAATTCGGACACGCGGCAATGCGCCACGGACCCGGAAGCCACGCGCCAAGTCAATGTCGCGGCCAACAAGCGGGTCATCGACGCGCTTTTGGCGCGCGGCATCATGCCCGTGTTTTTTTCTTCGGACGGCGTGTTCGACGGCGAGAAGGGTAACTACGTGGAGGACGATCCGGTTAAACCGGTCATGGAGTACGGCAAACAGAAAGCCGAGGTCGAACGCTATCTGCGCGAGCGCACCGACGACTTCCTGATCCTGCGCCCGGCCCGCGTCTACGGCGCGGCCCCCGGCGCCGGCACGATGCTGGACGACTGGCTCCAGGCCGTCACGGAGGGACACGAGATCGTTTGCGCCCACGACACGCGGTTCTGCCCCATCGATGTGGATGACCTGGCGACCCTCGTGACGGCCCTGGTCGAAAACGATACCCGGGGCGTCTTTCATACCGGCGGCCCGGAATCAGCGACCCATTGGTCATTGCTCAAATCACTGCTCGACGCCCTCGACGCCGAAGACCGGGCGCCGCCCCTCGTCCTGAAGAGCATTCTCGATCTGGCGGACTGGGAGCCACGGCCGCTCGACACGTCCCTGGTCTCGACCAAGGCCTATGAGAAATGCGGTTTCGTGCCGGCCGATCCAGAAAGCGTCATTGCCGCCTTCGCCAGGAGCGCCCACGCCGGACAGAACGCCCCCGCCCAGCGAACTTCGCGTCACGACTGATCCCCGACCAACCATGAACGCCCGTCTCTCCCTCACCATCCAAGCCAAACGCATCGTCAAGAAGAACGACACGGTGGCGGCGCTGGCGGCGCTGGCGGTATCGGGCTACTACATCACGCGACGAGCCCTGACGCCGGTATTCAAAACCATCATTTCGCGCCTGATCGTCGATCTATGCAAGCTGCCAATGCTATGGCCGTCCGTCTGGTGCCTGGAACGGCTTCACCGGGACATCACGGGTGAAGTGGAAGGCCCGGCGTTCGACCGCGCCCGAGCCGACCGCCTACGGCACGCCATGTTGCGCATCGGCGACCGCGTCACCCACCGGCACCCCCGCGCCTACCAGCACCTTGACCCGATCAGCCGGTCGCTTTATCGGCTCGGCGACACGCGGGCCTCGAACGCGCTTTTCGTCGAGGGTTTCCTGAAACGCGAGCAGGTTTTCCGCGACAAGGGGTTGGACCGATACGGGTTCCGCCTGATCTCGCCGACGGCCTTCATCCGGACCATCGGCAACGGCGCGCAGATCGAACCCCATGTGCGCGCCCGCATCCTCGGTTTGAACGATGCGCCACCCTTGGTCCTGCCGTTACCGCCCGGCTTGAAGGCGCGCCACGCCGCCAATCCGGCGCTCCTGGACTATTGGAAAACTTATATCGACATTGTCGAGGACCCGACCGAGGCGGCCCGCTTGATGTCCATTGCGCCGGAAATGTTCCTCGTCGCCGACGCCTTGGAGGCGGACGGAAAACTGATCCCCCATTCCCATTCGGCGCTGGCCTTGACCCAGGCGCGATGGGAGGCGGAAGGGCGCCCGCCCTTCTTTACCTTGACGGACCGGCATCAAGAGGAAGGCCGGGCCAACCTGGCGAGGCTGGGCATCGGTGAGAACGATTGGTTCGTCTGCCTGCATGTGCGCGAAGGCGGATTCAAGGGCGAGGACCCCTGTCGCCAGGCGGCGATTGCCGACTACCATCGGGCAATCCGGACAATCACCGCACGTGGCGGCCGGGTGATACGCATGGGCGACCCGTCCATGCGGCCGCTGGAAGGAATCGACGGCGCCGTCGATTATGCGCGCTCGGAAATCAAATCCGACTGGATGGACCTTTTCCTTTGCGCAACCTGCCGCTTCTTCATCGGCACCTCGTCCGGGCTCTATCACATGGCCGACGCCTTCGGCCGGCCCTTCGTTCAAACCAACTACCTGCCCACGGGGACCGTATTCTTCGGGCCGCGGAACCTGTTCGTTCCAAAACGCCTGCGATCGCGGTCAACGGGCGCGGAACTGCCCCTTGGCGAGGCCATGTCCGTGGACCCCGCCGGCGCCGGATCGAGCGGAATCTTCCGCAACGCACTCAACCTCGAATGGATCAACAACACGGCCGAGGAGATTGAAGAGGTGGTCGTCGAAATAATGGACCGGCTGGACGGTCGGGCATCCTATTCGGCCGAGGAGGACGCGCGGCAAGCCGCGTTCAAGCAAATGACGGCCGACCGGGGCACGCTGCTCGGACTTCAGGACTTCCCCGTCCGCTGTCGGATTGGCCAGGAATTTCTCAACCGGTCCACGCTGTAGGGGACCAAGCACGGAAGCAACTTTGGATGACCGCCGAATTCTTCGAAAAATACATATTCAAGCTGAAGACCCGGGACGAAGTCCGCGACATCATCGGACCGCCGCCGCGAGACAACAAAGTCATCATGTGCCATGGCGTGTTCGACGTGGTCCACCCGGGACATGTCCGCCACCTGGCCTACGCCAGGAGCAAGGCGGATCTGTTGATCGCCAGCATTACCGCCGACAAACACATAAAGAAAGGCACCTATCGCCCGCATGTGCCCGAACGCCTGCGCGCGCTCAACCTGGCCGCGTTCGAAATGGTCGACTATGTGATCATCGACGAACACGCCAAACCCTTGGACAATCTCGCGTACCTGCAACCCGACTACTTCGCCAAGGGGTTCGAATATACGTCGGGCGGTCTGCCGCAAGCGACCCAAGAAGAGGCGGATATCGTCACCGCCTACGGTGGCGAGATGATCTTTACGCCGGGCGACGTGGTCTATTCCTCGTCGCGTCTGATCGAACTGGCCGAACCGGATATTCAGCTTGAAAAGTTGCTAACCCTGTTCAACGTCCATGGTCTCAGCTTCGACGACCTCCGCAACGCTCTGGACAAAATGGCCGACTTCAAGGTCCATGTGGTCGGCGATACCATCATCGACAGCTACACGCGCACTTCGCTGATCGGCGGGCAGACCAAGACGCCGACCTTCAGCGTGCTTTACCAAGGCCGCGACGACTATATCGGCGGCGCCGGCATCGTCGCGCAGCACCTCAATGCGGCGGGCGCTCAGGTCACTTTCTCCACGGTCCTGGGCAGGGACCCGTTGGCGGATTTCGCGGTCAAGGGTCTCCGCGACGCCGGGATTGCCGTCAACGCGATCATCGACGAAACACGCCCGACAACCAACAAGAACGCGATCATTGCCGGCGGTTACCGGCTGTTGAAGCTGGACACGCTGGACAATCGACTGATCTCCAAGACAATCGTTGAAAAGCTCACGACGCTGGTCAGCGAAACGCCGGCGGACGCGGTTGTGTTCAGCGACTTCCGCCACGGCATTTTCAATCACTTGACGGTGGAGGCCTTGACGGCGGCGATCCCGGACAACGCCTACAAAGTCGCCGACAGCCAGGTCGCCAGCCGCTGGGGCAACATCACCGAGTTCAAGAGCTTCGACCTGATCACCCCCAACGAACGGGAGGCGCGGTTCGCGCTGGGCGATCAAGACTCCACGGTCGGCAGCCTGGCGGGCGCCCTGGTCGAGGCGACGCGCTGCAAGCTCCTGATCCTCAAACTGGGAGAACGGGGCGCTTTCGTTTCGCGCGCCGCGCGCGACGACACGGATGACGGCAGTTACTTCTCTGTCGACAGCTTCGCAAACAACGTGGTCGATGCGGTCGGCGCAGGCGATGCGTTCCTCGCCTATTCCAGCCTGGCGATGCTGGCCACGGGAAACGAAGTCGTGGCGAGCACGCTGGGCGCCATGGCCGCGGCCCGTGAATGCGAATACGACGGCAACATCCCCGTCAAGCCGAAGGACGTCATGGAGCGCATCGACCAGGTGGAGAAGGCGGCGGGCTACGCATGACGGCGCGTCCCAAGATCGTTATCTGCGGCATGGGCGTGCAAGGCCACAAGCGCCTGGCTGCCGCCGGCGAGGATACGGTCGCGACCGTCGATCCGATGGCCGATGGCATCGACTTCACGGACATGCGTGACGTGCCCCTCGATACCTACGACGCGGCGGTGTTGTGCATTCCCGACGAAGCGAAGCTGGATTTGATCGGATACCTTTTGGCCGAAGGCAAGCATGTCATGGTCGAGAAACCGATGCTGGCGGCGGACGAAACCCAGCTGGCGGGCCTGGTGGCCCTGGCGGAAGACAAGGGCCTTGTCTGCTACACCGCCTACAATCACCGGTTCGAGCCGCATTACGTTGCCATGCGCGATCTCCTGGCGAGCGGCGAACTCGGCCGTATCTACAGCCTTCGCATGTTCTACGGCAACGGCACGGCCCGGCTAGTCCGCGACAGCGCCTGGCGCGACCAAGGCGCCGGCGTGTTGCCCGACCTTGGCAGCCACTTGCTCGATACCTTGCGCTTCTGGTTCGGCGACGAATTCGACCCGGCGCTTCGAGTTACCGGCGCTTTCCGCCATGAGAACCGGGCCTTCGATCACGTCATTCTTGGCGCCGATGGGCCGCCGGCGGTGCAGCTGGAGATGACCATGCTGAGTTGGCGCAATCATTTCACCTGCGATGTATACGCAGAGAACGGCAGCGCCCATATTGAAAGCCTGTGCAAATGGGGGCCGACGACATTCATCCGGCGTCGCCGGGTGCTGCCCAGCGGGCGGCCGCCCGAGGACTGCCGCACCCTTATCCAGGCAGATCCGACCTGGGCCCTTGAATACGAACACTTCATTAGCCTGTGCCAAGGCGGGCGACCGGCCCACAATCTCGACACGGACATCTGGCTCAACCGGAAGCTTTCGGACCTGGCCGGTCAGGCCGGTGTGGACGGCCTGGTGACCGAGGCGGCGCAGCCATGACGGCACCGGTAATCGGCTTTGCCGGTTTGACGCACCTGGGCCTGAACATGGCTGCCGCCGCCGCGGCCCGTGGGTTCCGGGTGGCCGGCTTTCATGCCGACGCGGATTACGTGGCGGCGATCGACGCGGGCGATCTACCGGTCAGCGAAGCGGGACTGGACGACCTCGTCGCCGCCAACCGGGAACGGCTGACCTTCAGCGCAGACCCCGGCGTGCTTGCCGGCTGCGACATGGTGTACATCTCGGTCGACGTACCGACCGACGGCCAGGGCAGGAGCGACCTAACACCGATCCGTGGCATCATCGATCAGATCGATCCGGCCCTCTTGCCGGACGCATTGATGGTCGTCCTGTGCCAAGTCCCGCCGGGCTTCACCCGCGCCCTGAACCGCGACCCGCGATATCTTTATTATCAGGTGGAGACCCTGATCTTCGGGCGCGCCGTCGATCGCGCCCTAAACCCCGAGCGCTTCATCGTCGGCTGCGACGACCCGGCCCGGCCCCTTGATCCGCGCCTGGGTGATCATCTGGCGGCCTACGGTTGCCCGGTTCTGCCCATGCGCTACGAAAGCGCCGAGCTTGCCAAGATCGCCATCAACATGTGCCTGGTGGCATCCATCGGCGCCGCCAATATGATGGCCGAGATTTGCGAACAGGTCGGCGGTGACTGGTCAGAGATCGTGCCGGCACTTCGCCTCGACAAGCGCATCGGCGAATTCAGCTACATTCAGCCAGGGTTAGGGCTGGCCGGCGGCAATCTTGAACGAGACATCGCGACGGTCATCGACCTGGCCAACCGCCATGGCACCGATGCCGGGATCGCAAGGTCTTGGGTCGCCAACAGCGAGCGTCGGCGCGACTGGTGCCTAGACGTTCTGAAACATGAGGTTCTGGCCTCGATACCCGGGGCCGCCGTGGCGATTCTCGGATTGGCCTACAAGGAAGGCACGCATTCGATCAAGAATTCCCCGGCCCTCGGCCTGTTGCAACAGATCAAGGCCGGCAAAGTCGTCGTCCACGATCCTCTGGTATCAGCCCGACATTCCGGGCTTGACTTCCGCCAGGCAGCGACACCGCTCGACGCCGTCAAAGGCGCTGACGCGGTTGCGCTGATGACCGCTTGGCCGGACTACCGGTCAATCGACCCAGCGGATCTGGCGGTGCGCATGCGGGGCCGGACGGTGATCGATCCCTTCAAGCTGCTATCGCCGGGCGCCGTCGCCGCCGCGGGCCTGGATCATTTCACCCTGGGCGCGCCGCCGACGCGGGCGCCCAACACAGCGGAAGCCAGCCATGCTTGAACACAACAACGCCCAACCAGCGGCGCCCGGACGGACGGTAATCCTGGGCGCCGCCGGGTTCGTCGGCCGCGCCACGCGCCGCGTCATGGAAGATCACGGCGCCGACGTGCTCGAGCTCGGCCGGGCCGAGGCTGACCTTTTGGCGCCCGACGGCGCCGACGTCCTGGCCGAATACCTGAGAAACGGCGACACCCTGGTGGTCATCTCGGCCGAAGCCCCGTGCAAGGACCCGGCCATGCTGGAGCGCAACATCCGCATGATGAGGGCGGTCTGCGGCGCCGTTGAACGGGTCCCGCCGGGCCATACCATTTATGTCAGTTCGGACGCCGTCTATACGGACAGCCCGGATCCCCTAAGCGAAACCTCGCCAGCCGAGCCGGGCTCGTTGCACGGGGTCATGCATTTGGCCCGGGAACTGATGCTTCGGCACGTACTGGACGGGCCGTTGGCAATCCTCCGGCCAACGCTGATTTACGGTGCCGAAGACCCTCACAACGGCTACGGCCCGAACCGTTTTCGCCGGCTCGCGGCCCAAGGCCAGGACATTCAACTGTTCGGCGATGGCGAGGAACGGCGCGATCATATCGCCGTCGAGGACGTCGCCGAACTGATCCGGTTGATCGCCTGGCACCGCAGCAGCGGCGTGCTCAACGCGGCGACCGGGCGGGTCGCCAGCTTTCGCGAAATCGCCGAAATGGTGATTGCCCTGGAAGAAACCCCGGTCGACATAAAAGGGTCGCCCCGGGTCGGTCCAATGCCTCACAACGGCTACCGGCCGTTCGACGCGGCGGAGGCCGGTCGTGCCTTTCCGGCGTTCCGCTTCACCGAACTCGGCGAGGGCCTGGCCCGCGCCCACGCCCAATCCAAGGAGACCCAGTGATGGCAGAGGTCAACCTGCTGCGCAGCCTGCCGCAAGGCAAGCGCAACGTGAAAGCCCGGGACACCGCCAAAACCGAAGAACACGTGCGGATTTCGCGCGAATTCGGCGAATTGCATTTCGACGGCCCCCGCGAATACGGTTACGGCGGGTACCGTTACGACGGCCGGTGGCGCCCGGTGGCCAAGGACATCGTCGACCATTTCGGACTGAAGCCGGGCGACCGGGTCCTTGATATCGGTTGCGCCAAGGGTTTCCTGGTCAAGGATCTCCTGGAATTGGGCATCGACGCTTACGGCCTGGATGTTTCCAAATACGCACTGATGAACTGCGAGCCCGAAGTTGTCGGCCGCCTGCAGATCGGCAGCGCCGACGACTTGCCGTTTCCAGACGGCAGTTTCGCCGCGGTCCTGTCCATCAACACGATCCACAATCTGGAGCGCGACGGCTGTGTCCAGGCAATGCGCGAACTTGAACGCCTGGCGCCCGGAAAAGGTTTCGTCCAAGTCGACAGCTACCATACGCCGGAGCAAAAAGAGATTTTTGAAAGCTGGGTTTTAACCGCGCGATTCCACGATTATCCAGACGGTTGGTTGCGGGTGTTTCAGGAGGCGGGATACACTGGCGACTGGTTTTGGACGGTCATCGGATAGTCGCCGCGCCGGAAACAAGGCGCAACGGACGAACCGCCTCGCGAGGCGCCGCCCTTCGCCGCGGTGAATTGCCGGGTAGAAGCCCGCAGCTTTGCATCTCTATCGATTGGAAGACCAATTCCCAAAGCCCCATCGGGCAAGCCAACGGCAGACAATCATGAACCGCACCGAGACATCCTCCCTGGCCATCCACGGCGGCGCGCCGATCCGTGAAACGCCCATGCCGCCGCGCCGCGCCCTCGGCCCAGAGGAAGAAGCGGTCATCAAGGACGTGATCGCCCATTACCGGAACATCGACCTGGACCCCGGCTACCAAGGGCATTTCGAAGAGCGCTACTGTCGCGACTTCACCGCATTCCAGGGCGGCGGTTACGCCGATTCCGTGGCCACCGGGACGGCCGCCCTGTTCGTCGCGCTGGCCGCGCTCGACATCGATCGCGGCTCGGAAGTTCTGGTCTCGCCGATTACCGATCCGGGCACCCTGTCGGCGGTCATCCTCAACGGATTGACCCCACGACTGATGGACTCGCACTCCGGCAGCTACAACATCGGCGCCGATCAGTTCGAAGCCGCGATCACCGACGAAGCAAAAGCCGCCGTCATTGTCCATGCGGCCGGACGCGCTGTCGACATGGCGCCGGTTATGGAGATCGCGCGGGCCCGCGGGATCCGCGTGCTGGAAGACTGTTCGCAGGCGCACGGCGCGACCAGCAACGGCCAGATCGTTGGCACTTTCGGCGACATCGCCGCCTTTTCAACGATGTACAAGAAGGCCCATATCACGGGTGCGTCGGGCGGCGTTGTGTTCACCCGCGACCGCGACCTTTATCACATGGTATTGGCCCACGCGGACCGCGGCAAACCGGTTTGGCGTGACGACTATGTTGACAAAAACCCCAACCAGTTCCTGTTTCCCGCGCTCAATCTCCACAGCGACGAGATTTCCTGTGCCATAGGCATAAGGTCCCTGGGTCGGCTGCGCCAGACAATCGAAAAACGCCTGGCCTTCGTCGCCCGCATCGCCGCGCTTTTGGACGACGGATCCCGGGTCTGCCGCTCCTACGGGCATGACAACGGTGATTCGCCGTTTATCCACCCTGTTGCCGTGGATGCCGGAAACATTACCTGCTCCGTGCGGCAGTTCGCCGAAGCGATTTATCGCGAAGGCGTGCCGCTTAACCCACACTACGACTACTTGGTCGCCGACTGGCCGTACCTGCAGCCCCATCTGGCGCCGGGCTCGGACACGCCGAACGCCCGCTTCCTCCTGGACAACAGCTTTGCCTTGTACCTCAACGAAAACTACGGCGACCGGGAAGCCGAAGACATCGCCCGGGCTATCCGCAAGGTGGAAGAGCATTATGCGGCGTGACCCGCTTCTGCGCCCCAGAACCGTGATACCACGAAACCCACAGCAACCAACAGACCCACAGACAACTGGATGATCCGGTGAACAATACCGAACATAGAAACGATTTCGACCTCGCGGCCGCGCGCCGGCGCTGTATGCGATACCGCCGCAAGATCTTGGATATCTCCCAACAGGTGACGGCGCTCCACGCGGCCGCCGCCTTTTCGGCCACGGAAATGGTCGATGCGATTTACAACGGACTGATGGCCAAGGACACCGGCGGCGCCTTTACCGATACCTTCGTCATGTCAAAGGGTCACGGCTGCATGATCCAGTACGTCGTCCTCGAAGACCTGGGCATCCTGAGCCAGACGGACCTGGACCTATACTGCAAACCGGAGGGGCAGCTTGGCTGTCATCCCGATTACGGCGTACCAGGCATCGAAGCCTCGACCGGTTCGCTCGGCCACGGCATGGGACTGGCCACGGGCATGGCCTACACGGAAAAGTTCATCCACAAATCGGACCGCCGCATATTCACGGTGTTCAGCGACGGCGAACTTCAGGAAGGCTCGACCTGGGAATGCATGATGATGGCGGCCAACATGGGCGTCGACAACCTGATCGGCTTTCTTGACCACAACGGCATGCAGTCCTTCGGCGACACCCGCGAGACCCATCCACAGTTCTATCCGATCCGGGAAAAGATCGACGCCTTCGGATGGGAAACGGCCGAAGTCAACGGCCACGACGCGGGCGCCGTGTTCGACGCCGTGGTCAACCGCAAGGGCGGCAGACCGTTCATGCTCATCGGCAACACGGTCAAGGGTCGCGGGGTGTCCTTCATGGAGGGCGTGCCGATCTGGCATTACCGCTCACCCAGCCCAGAGGAATATCAGCAGGCGATCAGCGAGCTTGGGGAGATTTCTTCATGAGAAACAAATTCGCCGACGCCATTTTTGAAATCGGCAGCCGCGACAAACGCATCTGCGCCCTGGTCGCCGACATCTCGCCGGCCGGGTCGATGGTCAACTTCCGGGAAAACTTTCCCGAGCGCTTCGTTAATGTCGGCGTCGCCGAACAAGCGATGATCGGTATCGCCGCGGGCATGGCGCTGCGCGGCATGCGCCCGTTCTGCTACACGATCGCCACGTTCTCGTTGTACCGGCCGTTCGAAATGATCCGCGACGACCTTGCCTATCAGAACCTCCCGGTTACGGTCATCGGCATGGGCGCCGGCGTCATCTATTCGACATTGGGCGGCACCCACCACACCATGGAGGACATCGCCATCGCCACGGCCGTCCCCAACATGACCGTGCTGGCGCCCTGCGACCCCATGGAAATGAAGGCGGCGACCGAATGGTGCGCGACGGAAAGCACGGGCCCCGTCTACATGCGCCTGGGAAAGGCCGGTGAACCGGATCTGACCCAGAACGCCGACGGTCCGTTTCAGGTCGGCCGGGTGCGGCGGCTGCGGGCCGGGAAGGGGACCGCTATTCTATCATACGGCATCACGGTGAAGATGGCGGTCGACCTGGCCGACGAGTTGGGCGCGAGCAACGATCCGGTTTCGGTCTATTCGTGTCACACCATCAAGCCTTTCGATATCGAGGGGGTCGCCGACATATTGCGCGGCCATGACCGGGTCATTGTCCTGGAGGAGCATGTGCCCCACGGCGGCCTGTCGTCTCGCGTCCGCGAAGTCGCCTGGGAGACGGGCGCCGGCTGCGAGTTGAAATGTTTCACCCTGAAGGACGCCTTCATCCATTGTTACGGCTCGCACCAGGATCTTCTGCGCGAACACGGCCTCGACCTGGAGCTGATCAAGAAAGCCCTGGCATGAACACTGCCACCGCCCGGAACCTCGACCGCATGCCCCACTCAGATTCCCAGACCCGGACCGCGGCATCCCGCCTGTTCGCCTGGGCCTCTCCGTTGGCGCATCTGCGCGACTTGGTCATGATCTATTTCGTGGGTTACCCGATGGCGCTCATTATTCGGCTGCTGGCACCATTCGTGTTGATCCGCGTCGGCGAGATCGGCGTCAGCCGCATCGGCCACATTCTTCCGGCATCGGACCTCTACCTTTGCGACATGGCCGAGTGGCAGGGCCGGCGGCCTATTGATTTGATTTATTTTGCCGGCACCCCAGTCAACGACGCGGCCATACGCATGGTCCGCCGAAAAATCCGCCCGACCAATTGGGCGCGTTACGTGGCCAAGCCGTTGTCCCGCCTGCCGGGCGGCCAGGCCCACCGCGCCCCAATCCGCTATTTCGACAGCGACGGCATCCGCGCCCGGGTCGGCCCAACGCTGGAGCCGGACACACGGTGGATCAAGGAAGGCGATGCCTGGCTGGAAAGCCTGGGCGTGACGAAAGATCAGCCCGTGATCCTGATCGCCAACCGCGACCATATCCATCTTGAGAGGATCCAACCCGGCCGAGATTGGGCCTATCACGACTACCGCAACACCGACATCGAGAAAATGCGGCCCATGGCGGAACACTTCGCCGCCAAGGGCTATGCCGTGATCCGCATGGGCGCCGATGTCGCGCAGCCGTTCGAAAGCACGTCGCCGCTGATCATCGACTATGCCTCGCATCACCGAACCGCCGAGCGGGATTTATACCTTGGTTGGCGATGTCGGTTCTTCGTCGGCTCGACCAGCGGCATTTCGGAACTCTGCGTGATCTTCCGAAAGCCCTACGGCGCCATCAATGCAACACCGTTCATGACGACCATGTACCTGGGAGACGAGCCCATCTTCTACCGTGACGGTCTGTGGCTGCCGAAACTCCACTGGTCGGAGACCGAAAACCGCTACCTGACCGCGCGGGAGATCGTCGATCTGGGAGCTGACAGATTCGTCTCGACCCAGCAGTACACCGATGTCGGGATCACGCTCATCGAAAACTCGGCCGACGACATCCTAGCCTTCGCTCAGGAGTTCGAGGCACGGCTGGCCGGCGAGCATGCACCGGCGCCCGGCGATGACGCCCTTTACGATGCCTTTTGGAAAGCCGTGCGCCTCGACGATGGTCCCGGTGGACGCGGGGCGATTGCCGCCTCGTTCTTGCGAAACCACAGGGAACTTCTCGACTAAGACACGGCCCGGCGATACGCGCGCCATTGATCTTCCCGACGGACGATTCCGGCACCTCGCACCTAGGTCACCGTCTGCCTTGATGAAAGCCCTCACGACCGTTTCGAGCTGTCCGCCCTGATCGAGGGCATCCATCAAGGACACCGGCTTCACCTGCGCCCGCATGACGGCGGTGTCATCCAGTTGGCCGCCCCGCCGTCGCGCACTGATCAGCCGGCACCGGGGCCGACAATGGAAAGGAACCATGAACAAACCACGCACCGATTCTTTGACCGGAAACACGGCCAACTATTCCGAGAAGGAACTCGGCCTGCTGGACGAGTACATGGACCTGGTCACGCGCCACCAGGCCCTGCCGGAGATCCTGCTCTACAATTTCGCCCGCGTCGCTCGGACCCAGGATGTCACCAAATTCCTGGTGTTCCACGACACCTTTCGCGAAATCCTGGGCGTGCCCGGCGTGGTCGCCGAAATTGGCGTCCTCGAGGGCCAGAGCCTTTTCGCCATGGCCCATTTCTCGGAGATCTACGAGCACCGAAACTATGTCCGCAAGATCGTCGGCTTCGATACGTTCGACGGTTACACGCTGCCCAACGGCAAGCGAATCGAGCCGGCGGACCCCGCGCTTCTCGACGCCTCGGTCGATCTCTTCAACAGGGCCATTCAATTCAATCAGTTCGAAAAAATCACCCTGGTCAAGGGGCCGCCGGAGGATACCGTGCCCGCCTTCTTCCAGTCGGGCACGGGCGAGGTTTGCGGCCTGCTGATACTCCATTCCGGCCTTTACGAGGTCGAGCGCACCGCCCTGGAAGCCGTTTGGCCACGCATGCCCGTGGGCGGCGTCGTCTTGATGGGCGGCTTTGCGTCGGACGAGACACCGCAATGCACGGACGTCGTGGCCGACGTGATCGGCATCGGGAACCTGGAGATGCACCGTTTCCCGTTCGCCACCAAGTATTGCTATTTCAAGAAAACGACGCCGCACATGGAGGCCTGAACCATGCCTTCTTTATACGACGATATCCTACAGTCTCGAGACGCGGCGCTGCAGCGTGACGGCTGGCTTTACGGCGAACGTTTCAACCGCATCGGCGATCCCTTCCGATGGGTCGACGGTGACCAGATGGAGCATATCGGCAACAGTCCGGCGGTGATTACCGTGCTGCAGTATCTGGCGATGTCGGGTGAGATCTATGACACGCCCAAAGCCATCCGCTGCAACGATTTCGACGCCATGCACGGGAAGATACGGGAGGCCCTGGCCGAGGCGGTGCAGGTCCTCGTGCCGTTCGAAACGCCCCAAGACTTCGCGCTTTACATCGACAGCACGGCCAGCGTGAAGGCCCAGGATTATGGCGCCATATGCACCTGGGCCGCCGGCCTGCCGGAAAGGCCGAGGCACCTCGACATCGGCCCCGGGCTCGGCGCCAACGCGCTTTATTCGTTGATCGGGCTTGGCGCCCAGTATACGGCCCTGGAGGCCCACCCCGCGAGCTACGAAGCGCAGCGCCGGTTCCTCATGGCCGTCGCCGGGATCGAGCGGCCGCGGCTTGACCTGGTCGACTGTGAGACCCTCGGCCTGTCGCCGGAAGCCATGGTCTCGGAACTGAACGACGGCGTGAAATACGCGATCCGCCAGGTCCCTTCCTGGCACTATGGGCTGATCGCCGACCAATCCATCGATCTCGTCAGCGCCACATGGGTCCTGAACGAGGTCACGCCGGCGGGCATCACCTGGCTTCTCCACCACAGCACCCGCGCACTGAAGCCAGGCGGGTACTTCTATATCCGGGACAGCGGCAAACGAAAACCGCTACGCCATCAGTTGGATTACGACGCGGCCCTCGCCACCATGGGATTGGAGGAAGTCCGGCGCCTGAACATCGAAAATCGCGTCGACATGCATGGCATCCCACGCATCTTCGTCAAGCGCGAACACCAGGAAACCACGTTCGAAGGCGCCTTCGAGCAGTTCTTCGGACGTTTCGCCGTATCCTCGCACGGCGGCGCCTACAACCAAGCTTGATCCGACCGGCCGGTAATGGATTTTGATCGGTTTGGCGCGGCGTCCTGGGACAGATGGGTGTTTGCCCGGGCGTTGGGCGCCCGCAGCTATCCCGAGGCCCCCGACGACGGCAACCCCCGAGCCGCCGCCGACCAAGCCTTCTTTGCGGGCGACTTCGCCGCCGCCGCAACGGCCTATGGCGATCTTGCCGATGAACACCCGGAAAACCGGGACCTCCATAGGCGCCTGCTGCATTGTCTTGACGCGACCTGTAACTGGCGCGCGCGCGAACCCGTGGCGGCGGCCCTGCGATCGGCGCTGGCCCGCGATGCGGACCTTGGCGGTGTTGAGCCCCTTTGTTACCTGTCGATCCATCATACGGAGAAACAGGGCATCGCAATGGCCACGGCGAGAAACCATCGCTTCCGGCCCGACCGGAGGCCCCTCCCCGCGCCGACAGGTCGCAAGGTCAACGGCAAAATCCGCGTCGGCTATCTGTCCGTCGACTTTCGCGCCCATACCTGTGGCATACCGCTATGGCCGGTCATGGCCGGACAGGACCGGGCAGCCTTCTCCGTGTTCGCCTATTCCTTCGCACCGGATGAAACCCGAGACACTGTCGCGGCGACCGTTTCGCCGGCCTGTGACGCGTATCGCTTCCTGGGTGACACCACCTGGAACCAAGCGGTCGGGACGATCATGAACGACAAGCTTGACCTGTTGATCGACACGACCCGCAACATCCGCGGCGCACCGACGCCTCTGTTTCACCAGCGTCTGGCGCCGATTCAGATCAGTGCCTGGGGCTATGGCGGCAGCGCCGGCATCCCGACGATGGACCACATCCTGAGCGACGATCACATGATCACCGACGAAGAGGCGGCAACCTATCCGGAGGCGTTGCTCCGGCTGTCCGCTTATCTGCCGCTCTACGCGCCCCAGGTGCCGGCCGCGGCGGGCGACCGGCGCGCCGCCGGCCTGCCGGACAGGGGGCCGGTCTTCGCCGGTTTCACCAACCCCTACAAGCTGGACGCGGCCCTGTTCGATTGCTGGCTTGATATCCTGGCGGCGGTGCCGAATGCGGTTCTATGGATGATGGCGGGAACCGCGACGGCGCGCGCCAACCTGCGCAGCCATGCGGCTAATCAGCATATCGATCCGGGGCGCCTAGTCTTTGCCCCCGTGGTCGATCACGCCGATCATCTTGCCAGGTTCCGGCTCATCGACCTTGTCCTCGACAACCCGCGCTTGGGCTCGAGTGCCGCCGCCGTCGAAGGGCTCTGTGCCGGAGTTCCGGCGATCACGCTCAAGGGAGACGGGCCAGCCGCCCGCGGCGTCGAAGGCCTGCTTCGGACCTTGGGCCTTGCCGATTTCATCGCGCCGGACCGGGCGGCTTACCGCCGCTTGGTCCAGGAAATCGCCACGGCGAGCGGCCGCGACCGCGCCCGGCTTAAGGTCAGGGCCGCCCTGGCGGCAGACCACCCGGCGCGACCGGACGCCTTCGTTCGGGCGATCGACACCTGTTTCCAATCGCTGGCAGCGGCCTAGCGCCTGAACACCGAACCACATAAGCATCGAACGGCTTTGACATGATCGTATTGGGCCTGCACGGCGGCATCACCATCAATCAGCACGAACCGGCGGCGGCGACCCCCATCGACGGCGCCCTCGCCGCGGTTTGCGAGGAAGAACGCTACCTGCGGAACAAGAGCTGCTACGGCTTGCTGCCGTTCTACGCGATCCGCGCGGCCCTCAAGCAGGCCGGCATCGAGATGGCGGACGTCGATCTCGTCGTCACTCCGGGCGAGACCTACGACGGTTTCGAAGCGGTTATCGCCGACATGCTGCGCCATGAGTATGGTCGCGTGCCGCCGATCCGCCGTGTCCACCACCAGCTCGCTCACCTGGCCACGGCCTTCTACGGCTCGGGGCTGGAAGACGGCCTATGTCTTTCCCTGGATGCCTCGGGGGACGGCTCCGCCGGTTTCGTCGCCGAAGCCTCCAAGACAGACGGCATCAAGGTTCTTGAGGACATTCCCAACAGCAACTCATTGGGCATGTTCTACACCACCATGACTCACTTCCTCGGATTTACAGACGGCGATGAATACAAGGTCATGGGACTGGCGCCCTACGGTCGCCCCGACATCGACCTGAGCCCTTTCCTCAAGCCGGCGGTCGAAGGCTGGCGACTTGACCGCGATTTCATCCGCAGCAACCCGCCGGTGCGCTCGCCCTTCGAGCCCCTTTATTCGAGCAAGCTCGCCGACACTTTGAGGCAGCCCAACCGCCGGCCGACGGAACCGCTCAGCGGCTTTCACAAGGACCTGGCCGCAAGCGCCCAGAAGACCCTGGAAGAAGCGCTGCTCCGTCTAGTCGAGCATTGGGCCAAACCGCGGCCGCATCTGCGCAACCTGTGCTACGCGGGGGGCGTCGCTCTCAACTGCGTCGCCAACTATCGCATCCGGAAAACCGGTCTGTTCGATCGGATCTACATCCCGCCCGTGGCCTCCGACCGCGGGCTGAA
>JANQIJ010000242.1 GCA_028282185.1 Rhodospirillales bacterium | reverse complement strand
CTTGACACGCTGCCTTTTCCGTTTTCCTCTGATGACGCTCAAGATCATCGGCGGCATCCATTGGGAGGCCTTGAAGCTCTGGCTGAAGGGCGTTCCCGTGTTTTCCCATTCGCCGGCCGCGCATGCGGTCGCCTCCAGCGTCGAACGGTCGCGGCCGACGGAAGCATGACGTCGAGATCCGCCGGACCCCTAGAGCCATTCGTCAGAACATTGAGAGCGCCCCGACCATGAACAACGCCGTCACAGGAACCGTCTCCCGCTTGGATGCGAGCGCCGCGACCGGCCGCGCCGGTATTCGCGAACGTATGATGTCGCGGTGGTTTTCGGCGTTGCGTCGGGGTCGATTGGTGGTCGAGTTTCCGTCCGGCGCAAGGTCGGTATTCGAAGGCGCCACCCCGGGGCCCAACGCGTTCATGCGGATCAACAACCTCAGGCTGGTCACCCGGATGATGACGTCGGGGGATATGGGCTTCGCCGAAAGCTACATGGCCGGTGATTGGGATACCCCCGACCTGGCGGCGTTGTTGACCTTGGGCATGACCAATAGCGACGAGCTGTCCGGCGCGCTGCGTCCGTCCCGGTTGCGCCGTTGGTTCAACCGGCTGTATCACGCCTGTCACGCCAATTCCCGGCGGGGTAGCCGGCGCAACATCGCCGCCCATTACGACCTGGGCAATCATTTCTATGGCCTCTGGCTTGACGAAACCATGTCCTACTCGTCGGCGCTGTTCGACACAGCCGATGAAGACATGGTCCGGGCACAGCGCCGCAAGTACCTGCGCCTGGCGGAGAAGCTTGCCCTGCGGTCTGGCGACCGGGTGCTGGAGATCGGTTGCGGTTGGGGCGGGTTCGCTGAAATCGGGGCGGCCGAATTCGGCTGCCATGTCACGGCTCTCACGCTATCGGTCGAGCAGGCTGCCTATGCCCGCGAACGCATTGCCCGCGCCGGTCTGGCCGACCGGGTCGATATCCGCATCCAGGACTATCGCGATATTAGCGGGACTTTCGACAAGATCGCCTCGATCGAAATGTTCGAAGCTGTCGGCGAAGCCTATTGGCCGACCTACCTGAACGTGTTGCGCGCGCGCCTGGCGCCCGGTGGCCGGGCCGGCCTGCAGATCATCACGATCGACGACGGCGAATTCGAGAGCTACCGCCAGACGCCCGATTTCATCCAACGCTACATCTTCCCAGGCGGCATGTTGCCGGGACCCCGTGCCTTCGCCAGATCGGTCGAGCGGGCCGGCTTGACCCTGTCCGGCGCGTTCTGTTTCGGCAAATCCTACGCGGAAACCCTGCGCCGATGGGATCGGGCTTTCATGGAAAACTGGTCCAGCATCGAACCACTGGGCTTTGACGACCGGTTCCGCCGCATGTGGCATTACTACTTGGCCTATTGCGAGGTCGGGTTCGACCTTGGTCGGATCGACGTCGGCCATTTCATCATCGACCGGCCTATCGCCTGACCATGACCCGACCCGGTCCCGAAGGCGCGGGCGGCCGCCTTCCCCGTATGACCTTGCTGGCCTACGCCCTGCCGGCCTTCGTCGTTGCCCTGCCGACGATCCCCGTCTACATCCACCTGCCGTCGCTTTACGGCGTCGGCTTGGGCGTCGGCTTGACCACCGTCGGCCTGGTCCTTTTGGTCGCGCGGATCTTCGATACCGTGACCGACCCGCTGATCGGCGCGTTGAGCGACCGTTATCCTTTCCTCGGCTGCCGGCGGAAACCCTGGATCGCGGTCGGCGCGGTAATCGCGGGCTTGGGGCTTTACAAGGTGTTGGGCCCGCCGGCGGATGCCGACGCGGCCTATCTGATGACCTGGTCGATCGTCCTCTATGCCGGATGGACCATGGTCGCCGTGCCCTACATGGCTTGGGGCGCCGAACTCAGCGCCGGGTACAACGAGCGCACTCGCATCACATCATGGCGCGAAGCCATCGCGTTGATCGGCATCGTCGGCGCCGGTGCGGTGACCGCCGGGCTGACGCAGTCGGGATGGGGTGAAGCCGAAGCCGCCCATGCGATCGCCTGGTTGGCCATCGGCCTGGGTGTTGTCGTCTTGCCGCTTATGCTGCGGATGGTGCCGGACCGCGCGGCCGCCCGTGCCGCGCGCCGACCGATTGCCTGGCGCGAAATTCAAGTCGGCCTGCGCGACCTCGCCGCCAATCGCCCCTTCCTGCGCCTGATCGGGGCCTGGTTCCTCAATGGCTTGGCGAACGGCATTCCGGCGGCGCTGTTTTTGATCTATCTCGAACACGGCCTGGGTGCCGGCGAACAGGAACGGCCCTTGTTCATTCTGGTCTACTTCATCGCTGCGGTCGCCGCGGTGCCGTTATGGTTGGGTCTCAGCCGCCGATTCGGCAAACACCGGGTCTGGTGCTGGGCCATGCTCACGGCATCCGCCGCTTTTGTCGCCGTGCCTGTGCTCGATGCAGGGGCGTTTGTCGCCTTCGGCGTGATTTGCGTAATCACCGGCATGGCGCTGGGTGCCGATCTGGCCCTGCCGCCGGCGATCCAGGCGGATGTCGTCGATTACGACCGCTGGCGGTTCCGCCACGACCGCGCGGGCCTGCAGTTCGC
Source organism: Rhodospirillales bacterium (assembly GCA_028282185.1). Classification (GTDB taxonomy): domain Bacteria; phylum Pseudomonadota; class Alphaproteobacteria; order Rhodospirillales; family Casp-alpha2; genus UBA1479. Next base: position 3,765 of record JANQIJ010000242.1, on the reverse strand, counting down.
GCTTTGGGGAATGGCGACCAAGTTGGCGTTGGCAGTGGCCGTCGGCTTGGCCCTGCCCGGATTGGATTTTCTCGGCTTTGATCCCGACGCGCCGACGGACCAAGGGACCCTGGCCTTGGTGGTGATCTACGCCCTGGTTCCCGTCGTAATTAAGGTCATGGCGATCATGGTCGTCTGGCGCTTCCCGTTGACCCGGGAGCGACATGCGATCATCCGCCGCCGCCTGGACCGTTTTGCCAGGGCCCGGGCGACCATCGAGGAACCGACCAAATGAAACCAATGGTCTTTGCGGCGCTTTTCGCCGTTGTTTTGTTGAATGGATGTAAGACGATGAAACCGAGCGATTTTCAGGGCACGACGCCGCGCCTTGTGATTGAGGACTACTTCTCGGGGAGGACCCAGGCTTGGGGAATCTTCGAGGATCGGTTCGGCGCGTTGCGCCGTCAGTTCACCGTCGATATCGACGGTACTTGGGACGGCGAAACCTTGGTCCTTGACGAACATTTCGAATACAGCGACGGCGAGACCGATCGCCGGGTCTGGAAGATCACGAAGACCGGCGCCAATACCTATGAGGGCCGGGCGGACGACGTGATCGGCGTGGCCACGGGCGAGGCCCGGGGCAATGCGCTCAATTGGCGATATGATATGGACCTGAAGGTCGGCGACGGCAGCTGGCGGGTGCATTTCAACGATTGGATGTTCCTGCAGCCGTCGGGCGTGCTGCTCAACCGGGCGCGGGTCAGCAAGCTGGGCCTTGAAATTGGCACCGTCACCCTGGCCTTCATGAAAACGTCCCCGGAACGGGCGCGTGGCGCCCCGGTGGAAACGCTTGAAAAGATCGCCCGCGGGGCCGAGTTGTCGACGCCGCGGGTCAGCGAATTGCCACGCGTGCACGCAGGCGGGCAAGCAGCCAACCGATAAGCGGCAGACGTTCGTAAAAATCCGACGCCGCATCCCAATGATCTATATGTTCGCGGACCCGTCCGTCGGCGGCGAAGCGCACCACGCTGGTCCCGTCAAAGGCCCAGGGCAGGGCGCGCAGACGGCTTTCGAACCGCCAGGCAATCAGCAGAGTATCGTCGTCGCGGGCCGCGTGGTGCACGGTGAAGCGGATCTGGCCCAAGGTCTCGAACATATGGATGAAAACTCGGCGCATGGCGTCGCGGCCGCGGACGTCATTGAACGGGTCCTTGAAGCGCACGTCGTCGGTCACGTAATCGCCTAGCCGCGCCAGCGTCTCCGGCGTCAGGTTTTCGAGATAACGGCAGTAGGCTTCATCGGGCCTGGTCATCTGCCGATCATCCGACGGGTCAGGGCGAAGAACAAGCTGTCGGGCAAGTGGCGCAGCAACTTCATCATCATCGCGAAGCGCCAGGGAAAGGTGATTTCGAAGCGTTCGCGGTGCAATCCCCGGACGACCGCCCGGGCGGCGTCGTCGACGTCCATTAGAAACGGCATCTCAAAATCGTTCTTGTCGGTCAGGGGCGTCTTGACGAAACCGGGATTGACCAGCGTCAGGCGGATACCGAGCGGTTCCAGTTCGGGTTTCAAGGCCTCGCACATGTTGATCAGCGCGGCCTTGGTCGCGCCATAGGCCGCCGAGGTCGGCAGGCCCCGATACCCGGCAAGCGAGGCGACGACCGCGACGTGGCCGCGGCGGCGCTGGCGGAGGCGATCCAGCACCGCCTCCAGACCATAGACCGTGCCCATCAGGTTGGTTTCCACCAGGCGGCGGACCGTATCGGACGCGAAGTCGTTGGCGGACATGGGAATATGGGTCCCGGCGTTAAGCACGGCCAGGTCGATGTCACCCAGGTCACGTTCGATCGCCGCGACGATCTGGGCGGTGCGCGCCGCATCGGTGATGTCCAGGGCGAACCCGTGGATGCGGCCGGCCGGACCGCTGAGTTCGAGGCTGGTCAAGTCGGCCTGTGTCCGCGCGCTGGCCGCCACGGTCCAGCCTTCCGCCGCGAGTTGCAGCGCCAGCGCCCGTCCGATGCCCTTGCCCGCCCCGGTGATCCAGGCGATCTTCCCCGGGGCGCCGTTGGTCATTGTTCGGTCGAGGCCGGTATTTTCTGTTCAGCCTCGACCATCGGGCCGCCCTGGCAACGTCGGCATTGGTATTCGATGGTCGAGCCGTCCTTGCCCAGAAAGCGCATTTTCACCCAACGACCGGCGTCGTCGTACCAGACCTCGTTCTCAAGCTCGCCCGAATAGGCATAGCGCGTCGCCCAGATTTCACCGGTTTCGGTGTTGATCCGCTCCCGTTCTTTCGGGGCAATCGCGACGTTGTTGATGCGCCCGGTGATCGTGTTGAGAACCTGGGTCTGTGGCAGCACGCCGGCGTTCCAGTGATTGGTCGGATACAGCGGCGCCGCCGCCTCGTAGGCGCCGTCCGCGTGGGCGATGTGAAATTCGTCGCCGAAGCGGAGGACCGTCACCTTCGAATGTTCGTCGCCGTCGTCGATCGAGGCCCGCAACTGGGTCATTTGTCCGTCGCGCCATTCGGCTGTCGACTGATACAGGTATCGATAGGCGGTGAAGAACAGGACCTTGATTTCCAGCTTGAATTCGACATCGACCACGACGCCGTCGCTCAGCGGTTCGAAAGCGACGCGGTGATGGCCGACCCTGTCGCCGTTGCGGTAGACGTCGAACAGGATGCTGTCACCATACAGTGCGATGGGGTCGTCCAAGGCGGCGGGCACCGCCGACGGCGTCGTGGCGGTATTGGCGACGACGGGCGCCGCGGTCAACCAGATCAAACCGGCCGCGAGCAGCGGACCGCGGCGAAGCAAGCTTGTGATCATCGTATCATCGGCCTTCTGTGACAAACTGTGACAAATGGCAGCGCCAGCTCGACCAGGAGCGGACAAAATGCTCTTGAACCATGCTACGCAGCGGACCCTTGGCTGGATCACCGCTGCGACGGTCATAATCGGTCGTCCGCCATGACATGAATCCCGTCGCTGAGCAACGAGACCGTGATCTCGGCGCCGGGCGTGACGCCGTTGCGCCGCTGTGTATGTGCCGGCAGGCTAAAGGTCAAGGGCCGATCGGGATCGTTGCGCGTGACCATGGTGACGGTCGAGGTCTCGCCCAAGACCCGAACCTGGGTGACGGCGCCGGCGATCGGGTTTTCCCGCTCGCCCCTGGACGGCCGGTCGCGGCGGTGAAGCACAATGAAGGACTGCGGTACGACCCAGGACACGGTCTGGTCCGGGCCGAGGTCAAGGTCGGTCCGGGTCTGCAAGGTCACGCCTCGCCAATCCAGCCGCGTCTCACCGGTGGCCGTATCGCGGGACAGGATCCGGCCGGGAAACAGGTTGCCCAGATCGACCAGGCGGGCAACCTCGGGTGATGCCGGCCTGTTCATCACCGTTTCCGGCGGGCCGGTCTGAAGCGTCCGGCCATGGTGGAGGACGCAAATTCGATCTCCCAGATTGCGGGCCTCGTTCAGGTCATGGGTGACGAGGATGGTCGGCGTCTCCAGTGCCTGGCGCAGTTCGACCAACTGATCCTGGAGGCGGCGGCGGGTGACCTGGTCGACCGCGGCGAAGGGTTCATCCATCAGCAGCACGTGGGGATCGCGGGCCAGGGCGCGGGCCAGGGCGACGCGCTGGCGCTGGCCCCCGGAAAGGGCCTGCGGCCGGCGTTCGGCGAGGCCGTCCAGATTGCCCTGTGCAAGCAGCGCCCGCGCCCGTTCGCGCCGGGCGTTCGCCGGCAAATGCCCCAGGGCCTGGACGATGTTCTCCTCGGCCG
>JANQIJ010000238.1 GCA_028282185.1 Rhodospirillales bacterium | reverse complement strand
ACATGCGCCGTGATCATGTGTCCCAGGCGTTCAGGGCGCTCGGCCGGGCCGACGCGGTGTTCGGCCCGGCGCCCGACGGCGGCTATTGGCTGGTCGGCCTGAAACGCCGGCCGCGCCGCTTGGACCCGTTCTCCGGCGTGCGCTGGTCAACGGAACACGCGCTCGCCGACAGCCGGGCCAATCTTGCCGGCCGGCGCGTCGTCTTGCTGGAGACCTTGGAAGACCTGGACGACGGCGGCGCCCTGACGCGGTTGCGAAGCCGCTCGGCGGGGCCGGGCGCGATGTGACGCCGCGGTGTCGCGCGCAAACCGGTCACCCAGGAGGACGGAAAGAAGCGCGGCGCCGGGCCAAGAGCCGGGCGCCGCGCGGGGGAGCGGCGGTGGATGCGGGGTCCGGGGCCAAGCTCCCCGGATCAGCCCTTCGCCGCCGCCGGTTGGCCCGTCAGGCGATCCACCTCGGGGCTTTTCGACAGCGCCAGGGCGCCGTCGCCCAACAGCACCTGAACACCGGCCGCGGCGATCAGGAAAGCGGGATACTCCCAGCCGCCGCCCTGGGCGCTGAACAGCCAACCGTTGCCGGCATGGGCCCACATGGCGCCGGCCAGGACAGGGATCAGGGCCACCGCGACGAGGCGCGTCTGAACGCCAAGGATCAGGGCGATACCGCCGACGGCTTCGGTGACGAGCACCAGATAGGCCGAGAACCCGGGCAGGCCGAGGCTTTCGAAGAACTGCACCGTGCCCGGCATGGTGAAGACGAAGACTTTCAGATAGAGGCTATGGGCGATGAACATGACGCCCAGGGAAACGCGCAGGAGGAGGGCGGCGTAGGGGGCGGTTTTCGTATCGATCATGGGTCTTTCTCCTAAGGTCGGCGGCCGGTCCCGGCCGCGGTGTGGGGGAAAACGTCAAGGGCTTGGTCGTTGTCTTGACCGGAAATTTAAACTTGCATTTTAGCAATATAAATTCCCATAATTTGCAAAATAATTTTGCATTTTTGCAAAAAATATAATACAGCCCACGGCCGAGAAAGGGAGGCAACCATGGATTGGGACGACCTGCGCATATTTCTCGCCATCGCCCGGGCCGGCAGTTTGTCGGGCGCGGCCGAGGCCCTGGGCGTCAACCATTCCACCGTATTCCGCCGGCTGCAGGGGTTCGAGGACCGCCTTGGCGTGCGCCTGTTCGACCGCGGGCGCCAGGGTTATGCCCCGACCCTCGCGGGCCACGAATTGATGGACACGGCCGAACGGGTGGACGCCGAGATCGACGCCGCCGACCGCCGGGTCACCGGCCGCGACCTCAGGCTCGGCGGGCCGCTCGCCGTGACCACGACCAACAGCCTGATGGCCTGGGTTCTGGGGCCGCTGCTGGCCGATTTTCGCCGCACCTATCCGGGGGTCGACATCAGCCTACTGACGGATACCCAGTTCTTCAATTTGTCGAAACGCCAGGCCGACGTGGCGATCCGCCCGACCCAGGCACCGCCGGAAAACCTTGTCGGGCGGCGGGTTTGCGACCTGGCTTTCGCGGTCTACGGGGGCGAGGGCTACCTGGCGGCCCGCGCCGGCACGGACGACGCCGGCGATCCCGCGGCGCACGATTGGCTGGCGCCGGACGAAGCGTTGGCCCATCTGACGGCGGCCCGCTGGCTGGCGCGGACCGTGCCGGCCGGCCGCGTCGTCTTCCGCGCCAACAATATCCTAGGGCTGGTCACGGCGGCCCGGGCGGATATGGGCCTTGCCCTGCTGCCCTGTTTCGCCGGCGACGCGGAACCGGGCCTGGCGCGGGCGCCGATCACGGCCGAGCTGACGCCGCCGGGCCTGTGGCTGTTGACCCATGCGGACTTGCGGCGGACGCAGCGGGTCCGCGCCTTCATGGAGGCCATGGCCAACGGCCTCGGCCGACAGCGGGATTTGTTGGAGGGGCGCCAAGGGACGCCCGCCTGAGACCTCTCGGTATCCGCCCATTGACCGACCAGGAACCGCATCGGCCGCCAGCCCCGGGGGCGCGGGACGCTGCCGCCGGGATCAGGTTTCCTTGGGACAGCTCGTGCCCGGCGCCTTGCCCTTGTCGGCATAGACCTGGAAAGACACGGCCTGGATGCTGTCGCCGCCGATCGCCCGGTTGAACTGGCCGACCAGCTTCGGCCCCATCTGCTTGCTCAAGGCGCGGCTTGCCCCCGGATCGAAGCTCGCCAGGCCGGCAAAGGCCGTGTTGACCTTGGCCACCAGACGCGGCATCAGCCGGCAAACGGTCCGCGGATTTGCCGCACCGTCGACCGTCAGTTCGACGGAGACCATCATCACCTGCGCCTTTGCCTTGTCCTTGCCCTTGAGGCTGAACCCGCCCACGGGAATCGGTTGCGGGCGCATGCGCACCGTATAGCTTTTGCCGTCGCCGAAGCCGCCGGATGTGATCATATCCGGTTCGTTGCTGACCCAAAGGCCGATCCCCGCAATGGCGACGATCAAGAACACCGACGCGCCCGCGCCGATCAATAGGCTTCGCATGAACTTGTTCATGGTCCCCTTACCTCCCAATTTTTCGCTTGGCCTTGCTGACCGGTGGCCAATTTGTCTCCTGATGAACCCCCTCCTGCCGACCCGGCGCCCGGATTCGCTTCCGGGTCTGCGGCGGGCCGACGCGGGGTGAGGATAGCAAAAATTCGCCCTGCCGGCGGCGTCGAAATCGCCACCCGGCAACCGGGCGCGGTCCCGCCCCGCAACCCCGTCGAATCCTTGGCGTTTTTGCCCCGGACACGCGTCCGGCGTGGTCACGGCGCGGACCGTCTGTGGATAAATCTCTGGAAAAACGGCCCGATTCCACCCCCTATCGGCGGGGTGGACGACGCGCGACGCGGACCGGACCGGCCGGTCGGTCGGTGCCCGAACCGCAAACGTCGGTTTGACGCGAGGGCCCAGGCGCCAACCGTGGTAGATCGGCCGGGGTCGCCGCTAGGAGAGATGCTCTTTCAAGCGCGGCATCAGTTCGACGAAGTTGCAGGGCTTGTGGCGGATGTCCAGCTGATGGACCAGGATCTCGTCCCAAGCGTCCTTGCAAGCCCCGGTGGAACCGGGAACGACAAAGATGTAAGTCCCGCCGGCGACCCCGGCGGCGGCCCGGGATTGTATCGTCGAGGTCTTGATCTTCTGATAGCTGATCCAGCGGAAGACCTCGCCGAAACCGGGGATCGACTTTTCCTGAACCGCTTCCAAAGCTTCCGGCGTGACGTCCCGGCCGGTCACCCCGGTGCCGCCGGTGGAGATCACGCAATCGACATTGGGGTCGTTGATCCACCGGCGGAACTGATCGGCGATCAGCGCCGCCTCGTCCTTGACGATCTTGCGGTCGGCCAGGTTGTGCCCGGCATCGGTCAGACGTTGGACCAGGGTATCGCCCGAGCGGTCGTCGTCCAGTGTCCGCGTGTCCGAAACGGTCAGGACCGCAATATTAACGGGCAGTAGTTCGGTTGTTGCCGTCATCGAAGATCGCCACCTCCAGCTTACCGGGACCCAACGGTTTGTAGACCGGCCACTTGCCGGCGGCAAGAGCGTCGAGCGACGGCTTGGCCTGACCAAGACGGTCGCGATAGATCCACAGGTTGGCGAGCACCCGTTCGACGAACTGGCGGGTTTCGCGGGCCGGGATGGTTTCGATGAAGTAGAGCGGATCGCCCTTGTACTCGGTGCGCCGGCGCCATTTGTTGAGGTTGCCGGGCCCCCCGTTCCAGGCCATGGCCATCAACAGGAGGTCGTTCTGAATGTTCGGATCGGCGCGCAGCATGTCGATGTATTTCTGGCCAAGCCGCAGGTTCAGGTTGGGATCATAGAGTTTGGACCGGTTGTGCCGGTGCAATGAGCGGTCGCCGGAAACGAAGCTTGCCGTGCGCGGCATCAATTGCATCAGGCCGCGAGCACCGGCCCAGCTTTTTGCCCGGGGGTTGAATTTGCTTTCCTGTCGGATCAGCGCGAATACCAGCGCCCGGTCCACGGTATAGCCGCCCTGGGGCACCAAACCGGGAATCGGATAGGCGGCGCCGTCGAAGCCGCCGCCGTCGGGGAAAAGGCGGTCGGACAAGCGGACCGCCAGGCCGGCCATGCCGCCGGCATCGGCGAGCGCCAGGATGGCAAGCGCCTGGGCCTTGTCGGCGGTCCGCGTCAGGTTGCGCAGTTCCCGTTCGGCCCAGCGGTCGCGGCCGACCTGGGCCAGGGCCAGGGCCCGCCGCCCGCGCGGCTTGCTCAGCACCTCGTCCAGCGCGTCGGCGGCGCCCGCCGGCATGGTCCATTCGTATTCGATCGGCTGGCCCAGAATGCGCGCCGCCAACAGGCCATAGAACGTGCGCGCATGGCGCGCCGCCGCCCGCAAATACCCGCTGACCAATTCCGGGCGCCGGGTCACCATCAGCGCGCGGGCGGCCCAGAAATTGGCCGCACCATCCATCCATTCATCGGTGAAACCGATGTCCGCCGCGGCCCGGAAATGCTTGGCCGCGTCGTCATAATCCTTGGACCGCCAGGCGATCAGGCCGAGCGTCCAATGGCCTTCCGGCAAATACTTGCCGGACCGGGCAACGGCCTTCGACGTCCAGGACCGGGCCCAGTCGATGCGCCGGTCGAAGAAGTAGCGGGTGCCAAGCCGGGACCTGGCCCGGTCCATTTGCGCGTGGGAAAACAGGCGCCGGGCTTCGGGCGACTGAATGTAGCGCTTGGCGACCAGGGTATGACCCCGACGCAACGCCTTGCGGATGCGGTAATCGATCGTCCGGGCGCGGCGCGCGTCGGCGCGCGACAGGCGCTTTTTCGGCAGGACGCGCGGCTTGACCGGCATCTCGTCCTCGGCCTCCGGCCCGTCGGGGCCTTCTTCCATATAAGCCGGGCGGGCCGGCAGGACCGCCGGTTTGGCCGGCATCTTCCAGTTGTGCGGCCGTCGGCGCAGCGACAGCTTGTAAATCTGGCGCGCCTGGGGATGGTCGGCATAGTCACCCATCCAGGCCTTGAGCTCTTTATACTTGGAGCGGTACTTGCGCGGATGCAGGTAGCGCTGGGCCTTGACATGGCCCATCAGCAGACGGTCCGACAGCTGTTTGATCAGGCGGTCCGCCGGCTTCCAGCGGCCGTCCTCCTGCAACTCGAAAATCTCCTCGTACAGGCGGGCGTCGGCAGCGCTTAAGACCGCCGGCGCCGGCCGGCCCAGGCTGTTGGAAAACCCGCCCATGGCGGCAGTCTCGCGATCGCCCCAGGCGGCGGGCGCGGTCAAGATGCTGGCAATCAACAGGAACGACGCCGCCAGAACGGCCGCGCCACAGACTTTGACCCCGGACATGAAGCCCCTTCTTTTTGTCGTTCGCTCCCCTAATGAGCGGTGGTGTTATAGCGTCCAGTCCCCGGCGCCACAACCGGACGCCCCGAACGATCGCTCATATTCCCATATTTTGTAGGGCTATGGAAGCGTCGCGGCAAATATGGTTAACGCGCACCCTGGGTTGTCGGCGGTTCGAGCCGCCCGGCGGGCCTCAGGCCTCGTCGAGCCGCGCCTTCAGCATCAGCAGGTCGCGCCAAGCGTCCCGCTTCATCGCCGGCGAGCGCAGCAGATAGGCCGGATGATACAACGCCATGGCCGGGATCGGTGCCGCCATGCGCGGCGTCGCGTAATCGAACCATTTGCCGCGCAGGCGGGTGATCCCCTGATGCTGGCCCAACAACGACTTGGCCGACGGCCCGCCGACACAGACCAGGACCCGGGGATGGACGATTTCGATCAGCCGCTCGACGAACGGCAAGCAAAGCGCGGTTTCCTGCGGCGTCGGCGTGCGGTTGCCGGGCGGGCGCCAGAACACGGTGTTGGAGATCAGCGCCGCCCGGTCCGCGTCTTCGCCATGTCGGTCAAGGCCGATGGAGGCCAGCATGGCATCCAACAACTTGCCGGACGGGCCGACGAAGGGCAGGCCCTGGCGGTCTTCCTGGGCGCCCGGGGCCTCGCCGATGAACAGTACCCGCGCGCCCGGGTTGCCGTCCGTCAGGCAGAGGTTGGTCGCCGTCGCCTTCAACTGACAGCCCTCGAAACCGTCCAACCGGTCGCGCAGATCGGCCAGGGTCTCAGCCGCGCCGGCCAAGGCCACGGCGCCTTCC
>JANQIJ010000198.1 GCA_028282185.1 Rhodospirillales bacterium | reverse complement strand
GGAGAAGGAGCAGTGGGAGGGCCTTGACTGGGGTGATGACGTGGAGCCGGGCGCCCTTCCGGAGAGGGTCAATGCCAGCGCCATCAACAACTGGCTCTTCAACAAGGACACCGTGGACAAGGTGCTCCAGCACCTGATGGAGCACGGCCACAGAGTCGAAGGTGGCGACCGACTCGCCAAGACGATCCTCTTTGCCCGCAACCACGAGCACGCGAAGTTCATCGAAGAGCGGTTCGACTACCACTACCCGCAGCACGCGGGGCACTTCGCGCGGGTCATCGACAACTACGCGACGTACGCCCAGAGCTTGATCGACGACTTTTCGCAGAAGGACAAGGCGCCCCTGCCGGTCTTCAGCCCCTTGACCGAGGTCACCGGCCGGCCGGCCGGATCGGTCACCAGGGCGAAGCCCCGGTCCAGGACCCGTTCGAAGGAATAGCTCTCGAGCAGGCCGGCCGCGCGGTCCAGGCGGTTGCGTGCCGTGTCCAGCGAGGCCCGCCCGGCGGCGACCAGTGCCCGCGCCTCTCCGGCAAGCCGGTGTTCCGCAAACCGGATGACCCCGTCCGGGCGGACCAGGCCGGCCGCCGCCGCCGTCAGGCGGGCCCGGCGACGGTCCATCCCGGTGCCAAGGGACTGGCCCAGGCGGTCGCTCCAATCGTCCAGGCGCTGGACCTGTTCGCTCAGGCGCCGGGCCGGGTTCGGCAGGCCACGGGCAAGCGCCGCCATCTGATCCTGGCGATCGGCGAGGTGGCGGCGCAGCGCCGTCGCCAGGCGGCCGCCCTGGTCCGCAACATGGGCCATCAGGTCAAGCCGCACAGGGACGGCCATTTCCGCCGCCGCCGTCGGCGTCGGCGCCCGACGGTCGGCGGCGAAATCGACCAGCGTGATATCCGTTTCATGGCCGACGGCGCTGATCACCGGTATCGGGCAATCGGCGACGGCGCGAACGACCGCTTCTTCGTTGAACGCCCAGAGGTCTTCCAGGCTGCCGCCGCCGCGGGCGACGATCAACAGGTCCGGCCGAGGCAGAGCCGCCCCCGGGTCCGTGGCGAGGTCGCCGAAACCCCTGACCGCGGCGGCGACCTGCTGGGCCGCGCCCTTGCCCTGGACCAGGACGGGCCAAAGCAGGACATGCCTTGGAAAGCGGTCTTCGATGCGGTGCAGGATGTCGCGGATAACCGCGCCGGTGGGCGAGGTGACGACGCCGATGACCTGTGGCAGATAAGGCAGATCGCGCTTGCGGTCCTCGGCGAACAGGCCTTCCGCCTCCAGTTTGCGGCGCCGGTCCTCCAACAGTTTCAACAGCGCGCCTTCGCCCGCCGGCTCAACATGATCGACGATGATCTGGTACTTGGACCGCCCCGCATAGGTCGTCAGCCGCCCGGTGGCGACCATTTCCATGCCGTCCTCCGGCTGGGTGCCCAGTCGCGCCGCGGTGCCGCGCCAGCAAACGCCGTCCAATACCGCGTCCGCGTCCTTCAGGGCGAAGTACAGATGGCCCGAGGCGGCCCGTTTGAACCCGGAGACCTCGCCGCGCACGCGAACCCATTGGAAATCTTCCTCGACCGCGCGTTTGACCGCCATCGAGATCTCCGAGACCGTGAAAACCGGCAGGTTGTGGCCGTCCGATCGGTCCATCGGGCGGTCCCCGTCTTGACTCTCCGGATGGCCGCTGGAATTGTCTGTCATCGCCGCAGTATGCAGAGGCCCGCCCGCGGTGACAACAAACGCAACCGGTGGCCTCAAGGATTTTTCCGGGAGGCTAAGAACATCATGAAGGTGCTGGTTGTCGGATCGGGCGGGCGGGAGCACTCGCTCTGTTGGGCCGTCTGTCATTCGCCGCTTTGCGACGAGCTTTATTGCGCGCCCGGCAACGCCGGGACCGACAGCGTCGCCGTCAACGTGGACATCCAGGCGGAGGATCTGGACGGTCTGATCGACTTCATCCAGGACACGGGCATCGATTTCGTCGTCGTCGGGCCGGAAGCGCCCTTGGTTTCCGGTCTGGTCGACCGCCTGGACGTGCTTGGCATCAAGTCCTTCGGGCCGACCGCGGCGGCGGCGGAGATCGAGGGCTCGAAGGCCTTCACCAAGGATCTTTGCGCCAAGTACGACATCCCGACGGCCGACTACGACCGGTTCGACGAGCCGGATGCGGCCAAGGAATACATCCGCACCCATGGCGCGCCGATCGTCGTCAAGGCCGACGGTCTGGCCGCCGGCAAGGGGGTGATCATCTGCCGCAACCTGAATGAGGCCTTCGCCGCGGTCGATCAGATCATGATCGAAGAAGCCTTCGGCCAGGCCGGCGCGGAGATCGTCGTCGAACAGTTCCTGGACGGCGAGGAAGCCAGTTTCTTCGCCCTGGTCGACGGCGAGCACGCCGTGCCTCTGGCCGGGGCCCAGGACCATAAGCGCGCACAGGACGGCGATGAAGGCCCGAACACCGGCGGCATGGGTGCCTATTCCCCGGCCCCGGTGGTCGATGAGGCGATGACCCAGCGGATCATGGACGAGATCATCCACCCGACGATCAGGGCCATGACCGTCGAAGGCCGGCCCTACAAGGGTGTGCTCTACGCCGGGTTGATGATCGACGCCGAGGGGCCGAAGTTGATCGAATACAACGCCCGATTCGGCGACCCCGAGTGCCAGGTTCTGATGATGCGCCTGAAATCCGACTTCCTTGCGGCGCTGCTGGCCTGCGCCGAGGGCCGGTTGGACGAGATCGAAATCGAATGGCGGGACGAGGCGGCGCTGGTCGTGGTCATGGCGGCGGCGGGCTATCCCGGAAAGTATGCCAAGGGCAGCGAAATCCGACGGCTTGAGGCGGCGGACACGATGGACGACGTGGTCGTGTTCCATGCCGGCACGGCGGCAGTCGACGGCAAGATCACGGCCCAGGGCGGGCGCGTCCTGGGGGTCACCGCTTTGGGCGCCGACGTCGCCGAGGCCCAGGTCCGGGCCTATGCCGCCGTCGACGTCATCGACTGGCCCGAAGGGTTCTGCCGCCGCGATATCGGCCGGCGCGCCATCGATCGCTGTTCGCGCCTGCGGCCCCGCCGGGAGGGAGGCGTTGGGCGCCGGGCCCCGCGGCATCGGGTCCGCGTGTCGACCCGCGTTGACCGGGCTTCCCCCCGAGGCGGAGGATGCCTATATAGGCCCCAAGTTCCGGCGCCGGGCCGCGTGCCAGACATCGCGCTGGCGCCCCCAACGGATGGAGAGACAAAGATGGACGACAAGACCCGCACCGAAGTGGAAGCCGCCGCCTTTCGCGGGCTGGTGAAGCACCTCCAGAAACGCACCGACGTGCAGAACATCGATCTGATGAACCTGGCCGGCTTCTGCCGCAACTGCCTGTCGAAGTGGTATGCGGCGGAAGCCCAGTCGCGCGGCGAGGACGTGGACTATGACGCCGCCCGCGAAATCGTTTACGGCATGCCCTACGGCGACTGGAAGGACCAGCACCAGGCTCCGGCAACGGACGACCAGAAGGCCAAGTTCGAAAAATCGAAGCCGCTCCATGCGGAGATCAGCGGCCACAACTAGGCCGCCCCGATACCGACATGCCCGACTTTTGGCCCAATTCCGGCTACCATCTGCTGGAGCGCGATGCGGCTGGCCATCTTCGCGTCACCGACGGGTTCATCCGCGCCTATTTGCAGCGCCCGGAGATCGCCCCGATCGACGAATCCTGCGATGCCGAGCGCGCCGTCCACGGGGCACTGATGGCCAATCCGCGCGAAGCCGTTGGCGAGGCGCGGATCGCGGCCATGGTCGACGAAGATGCGCGCGACAACTACCGCGTTTTTCTGGGCTTCCGCGACCGCTTGGTCCAGGCCGGCACGGTCGAGGCCTGTTACCTGGGAATGTTCCGTGACGGGGTGGCCGGGGTGCCGCCCCTGTTCATCGACCAGATGGCCCAGGTCGTTGTCCGCGCGGTGATCGATGGCACGGATGACCCGTTCCAGGCGCGCGCCGCCGAGCTTTTGTTCCGTGAGCAAAACGTCATCCTGCGGGATGGTGCGCCCCTGGTCGCCGACCGGGAAACCGTGGAGATGCTGGCGACCACGGGCGGGATGGGCAGCCTGGGCAAGCTGGTGGTCGACAGCGGCGCGCCCGCGAAACAGGTCAACATGGACGTGTTGCAGCCGGAGACGGCGGAAATGTACTGGGTCCGAAATGAAAAATACGACACGGTTCTCGACCTGACCTTTACCCGGCAGGGGCTGGACGCGCTTTGCCGCGTGCTCGAAAGTTGGGTCGTTCATTTCCTCGGCAGCGAGGTCGCGATCCAGCCGCTGCCGGAAATCAACGACGACAAATGGGTCTGGCACGTGGGTCTCGACGCGGAAGCGACGGCCCTGTTGAACGACCTTTATCAGGACAACGAAGTCGGCGATGATCGGCGCCGCTGCCTGTTGAGCCTGTTCCGTTTGGAATTCAAGGACGCCAACCAGATGGCCGAGGCCGTGCGCGGCCGCCCGGTCTATCTGGCGCTTTGCATGACGCCGGCGGGGCGGCTTCGCCTGAAGCCGCAGAACCTGCTCGTCAACCTGCCTTTAGCGGCAGAGTCGTAGCTTTTTTATCAATTACTTAGCGCCGTTCTTTGAAAAACCCTCTGAGCAGGTCGCCGGCCGCCGTTTCGCGCAGGCCGCCGATCACCTCCGGCGCGTGATGGCAGGTTGCCTGTTGGAACACCCGGGCGCCGTGCTCGACGCCGCCGCCCTTTGGGTCATAGGCGCCGAAGTACAGCCGGCGGATGCGGGCCAGGGAAATCGCCGCCGCGCACATGGCGCAGGGCTCCAAGGTGACATAGAGGTCGCAATCGGGTAGCCGCGCATCGCCCGCCGCTTGCGCCGCCCGGCGGATCGCCAGGATTTCCGCATGGGCCGTCGGGTCGCCGGCGGCTTCGGTTTCGTTCCCTGCCCGGGCGACGATCTGCCCGTCGCGCACCAGGACGGCGCCGACGGGCACTTCGCCGCGGTCGCCCGCCTGGCGGGCCTCGTCCAGGGCGATGTCCATGAAATCGGTGGCTCGTCGGTCGCCGGCCGTGCCGACGGCTTGTGACAGGGGTTCGGTCATCGCCGCAGCCTGCCGCCACCCCAGGGGAAGGTCAATATGCGCCACGCAGACCGCCGGCGGGATGCGCGCCGCCGCGGGACTTGCCGGTCGGCCCGGGCCCACCTATGGTCCGGGCCATGGTCAAGATTTCGGACAACGCGCGCGGGCCGAACGACGCCGATGGCGCCAAGGGCGCCAAGGGCGAACGGATCGCCAAGGTGATGGCCCGCGCCGGCCTGTGTTCCCGGCGCGAGGCCGAACGGTGGATCGCCGCCGGACGGGTTTCCGTCGATGGCAAGGTTTTGGAAACCCCGGCGGTCACCGTCACGGACGCCAGTATCGTCCTGGTTGACGGCCGGCCGCTGCCGGGCAAGCAGGCGGCGCGCCTGTGGCGCTATCACAAGCCGTCGGGCCTGGTGACCACCCACCGCGACCCGGAGGGCCGGGCCACGGTGTTCGAGCGCCTGCCCCGGGAATTGCCCCGGGTGCTCTCGGTCGGGCGTCTCGACCTGAATTCCGAAGGCCTGTTGCTGCTGACCAACGACGGCGGCCTGGCCCGCCGGCTGGAACTGCCGGCCACCGGCTGGACCCGGCGCTACCGTGTCCGTGTTCATGGCCAGGTGGACGAAGCGCGGCTGGCCGGATTGGCCCGGGGGATCACGGTGTCAGGCGTCCGTTACGGTCCGATCAAGGCAGCACCGGAGGCAACGGCCAAGTCCGGCGGTGCCAATGCCTGGTTGTCGGTCGCCCTGACCGAGGGCAGGAACCGGGAAATTCGCCGCGTCATGGAGCATCTGGGTCTGGCCGTGAACCGGTTGATCCGGACCGCTTATGGGCCGTTCCAATTGGGCAACCTGCCGCGCGGCCAGGTCGCCGAAATCAAGGGCAAGGCGATGAAGGAACAGTTGGGCAAGGTGTTGATCGACTGATGCGCATCGTCGGCGGCAAGTACCGCGGCAAGAAGCTGCGCGCCCCCGTGGGTCCCGAAGTCCGGCCGACGGCGGATCGGGTCCGCGAATCCCTGTTCAACATCCTGGTCCATGGACGGCCGGCGGAGGCCCTCGCCCGGGGGCTGTCGGGCACGGCGGTCCTGGATCTGTTCTGCGGCACCGGGGCCATGGGCCTGGAGGCGATGTCGCGGGGTGCCGCGCGGGGCGTGTTCGTCGATCACGACGCGGCGGCCCTGAAATGCGCCAAGGAAAACGCCGCCGCCATGGGGGTTTGGCGGGATTGCCTGATGCTGCGGCTCGATGGCGGTCGTCTGCCGCCGCCGGCCCGTGCCACCAAGGCGCCGCTCGACATGGCCTTCCTGGACCCGCCCTACGGCCATGGATTGGCCGGGCCGGCGCTGCTCGGCCTGGCGGGGCGCGGTTGGCTCAGGCCGGGAGGGCTGGCCGTGGTCGAGGTCGGTGCCGAGGAAGACCTGCCGGTGCCCAGCGGGTTCGCCGTATTGGACGACCGCACGATCGGCCCGGCCCGGCTGGTGTTCCTCTTGCGTGGCGATAAATGACGCGATCGGCTTGACCGGCCTTGGCCGCTTCCCCGCATCCTTTTGGCCATCAAGGCGCACGGGACCCGGAACGCCCGCACCGCCGCCCCCTTCGAACCGGTCGCCCGCAGCCGAGACACGGTTCAGGTCGAAAGTCGCCATTCGGCCGCCGACACACTGGCGCGGATCGAAGCGGCGATTGAAGGTGTTTTAGAGCGTGTCGCTCACGCCGCCGCCAAGCAGTTCGAGCGCGGCATGCCCATTGTCTTCGGCAACCTCAAGTCCGGCACCGGCTTGATGCTGAAAAGCCCGACCTCGGCCATCGATTTCCCGCTGAGGGCGCTGGTCTACCAGGATGCCCAGGGCAGCGTGCGCTTGGCCTTCAATGTGCCGAAGCATATGACCATGCCATGATCTTCGAGCGTCATGGCTTGTCCGGCGACATGGGCTGGTATGAGAAGCTGATCGGTGGCCTGGCGGCCGAAACGATCAAGTAAAGACCGGACAGCGCCCGGGGACACGGCCGTCCGCCCGGTTCCCCAAGCGCGCTGTCTCAGCGGCCGAACAGGCCGGCATAGGCGGCGATCTGCAGGCGCAGGTCCTGGTGCTTTTCGATTTCCGGTGCCGGTGCCAGCTCCCAGATCCAGGTTTCGTCCGGTTCGGGCAGTTTGATATCGGCCAAGGCCGGTTCGGTCTCGTTCACGGTTTCGTCCTCAAGCCATTCGCGCTTGGTTTCCGTGATCAGACAAATCCGGCCGGGCGCGGCCTGCAGCGCGCGCAGATGCTGGCGTTGAATTTCCGCGCAATAGGTCGCTCGCCGGTCTCGGGACCATCCCTTGGGCAGGTGTTTCGCCGGGATCAACGGCAACTGCCCCAACAGGTTGAGCGACACGACCAAGTCCGCGTCCCCGTCCGGCAGGGAAGGCGTTGGCGGTCTTTCCGGCAGTTCGCCGGACAGCAGGTCTTCCGCCATCTCGGTGACATCGGCCTCGACCAGGCGGACGTTCTCGTACTGGCCGGCCCATTTCTTGACCGCCGGGGGCTGGACGATATCGACCAGGACGACCTCGGCGAAATCGTCCGCCAGATCGTCGAGCGGCACATCGAGCAACCCGCCGGAGCCGAGCACCGTGACCTTGTCCTGACCCGGCGTGTTGGCCGCGGCCCAAAGGACGAAGCGCCTGGAGCGTTCGAGATGGTCCCGCCAGGCCAGGGCGCAGCGCCGGTGGCGGGCTTGGATGGCGACGCATTCCTTCAGATAGCCGAGGCGCCGCGCCTCTTCCGACGCCGGGGTCGAGCGGTGCGTGAACCATTCGCGCAGCATTTTGCTGGGCCGCCTTGTCGTTTCGTTCTGTCGTCAAAGCGTGATTATGACGCCCCGGGCGGCGTTGCGCTATCGCCGGCCGAACAGCTTCTCGATATCCGCCAGCTTCAGTTCCACATAGGTCGGCCGCCCATGGCTGCATTGTCCCGAATGGGGCGTCGCCTCCATCTCGCGCAACAGGCGGTTCATCTCGTCGCCGTTGAGCCGCCGGCCGGCACGTATTGAGC
>JANQIJ010000126.1 GCA_028282185.1 Rhodospirillales bacterium | reverse complement strand
TATTCGGCCAGCATGAAAAACGTCATTTCCCGGTTTTCGACGATGCGGGCATTGCGCGATCAGGGTTTGATCACG
Organism: Rhodospirillales bacterium; assembly: GCA_028282185.1. Classification (GTDB taxonomy): domain Bacteria; phylum Pseudomonadota; class Alphaproteobacteria; order Rhodospirillales; family Casp-alpha2; genus UBA1479. The sequence continues at coordinate 8,285 of JANQIJ010000126.1, read as the reverse complement.
CCGGAAGAATTCCGTACCCGGCGCCAGGCCAACCTGGGTAGTGTCCTGCCCTTGACCTCGCCGCCGCCGTCTGCCGGCCTGGACCGGCCGGTGCCGACGACCGAGCAGATTTCCGGGCGCCTGCGGGCGATCGGGCGGGCGTTGGAACTGCGGGCGATTTCCGTTTCGCAGCACGCGGCGGAACGCAACATGATCCTGGATGCCCTGATGCCGGCCGCGCCCGTGCGCCTGCGAAATCCGGTGCCGCCGCCCAGCGGCTTGATGCAGGCGGCCGACATGGTCCGCCAATTGGAACAACTGCGCGACGGCGGGTTCATTTCGTCCGACGAATACACCCGCGAACGGGCGGCCATCGAAAAAGCCATGGCGCCGCCGGAGCCGAAGATGGCCAAGGCCGCGCCGAAACCGCTGGTCGACAAGGAAATGATGGAAAAGCCCAAGGGGCCGCAGCCGGCGGTTCACTTGGCGTCCTATCGCTCGGCCAAGCAGGCTGAAGCCGGTTGGAAGACGATCCAGCGCCGCCATCGCACGGTCCTGAAGGGCCTCAGCTTCGAGGTCGCCAAGGTGACTCTTGGCAAGAAGGGTACCTATTACCGGCTCAAGGCCGGACCGCTGAAGTCCTCGGCCGAGGCGTCGAAGATCTGCCGCGATCTGAAGAAGCGCCGGCAGTTCTGCGAACCCAGTGAAATGGGCGGTTAAACACCTCCGGGAACCCGTTCCGCGCGGTAAGGGGATGGTTTGGTGGGCCTCGCCGCGCCCCGTGCCCTCTCCCGTTGTGAATAAGCGGGCCGGTGCCGGGCTTGATTTGCAATGCGCCAAGGGACCGCCTGCCGGCTATACTGGCCGCCGGGATAGGACGATGACCGACGAGACCCTTGATTTCGACCCGGAAGACAACGATGACGCGGCGGCGGACAACGATGCGCCGCTGCCGGGCGGCCAGCGCAATTTGATGACGCCGGAAGGCCAGGCGCGCTTGCAGGCCGAACTGAAGACGCTGCGCAGCGTCGAACGGCCCAAGGTTGTCGAGATCGTTTCCTGGGCGGCGTCCAATGGCGATCGTTCGGAAAACGGCGACTACATCTACGGCAAGAAGCGTTTGCGAGAGATCGACCGGCGCATGCGCTTCCTGATGAAGCGCCTGGACATTGCCGAGGTCGTCGACCCCGCCCGGCAGACCAACCGCGACCGGGTATTCTTCGGCGCTTGGGTGACCTTCGAAAACGGCCGTGGCGAGGAACAGACCGTGCGCATCGTCGGCGCCGACGAGGCCCGCCTGGAAGAAGGCGAAATCAGTTGGGTCTCTCCCATGGCCCGGGCGCTGATGGGCAAGGAAGAGGGCGACGTCGCCCGGGTCCGAACGCCCAAGGGCCTCGACGAAGTCGATGTGCTGGCGGTCTCCTATGAGGCGCCCGAATCCTGATCGACACCCCCAACGCGCTGAGGTCATCAGCCGTTCGGCGGGCTGGCGACCACCCCGTCGTCGTGCAAGCGCGCGATTTCTCCGCTGGATAGGCCGATCACGTCGGCCAGGATTTCTTCTGTATGGGCACCCAGTCGCGGCGCCGGCGCCGGCGGCGTCCGCTCGAAAGCGTCGAAGTCGAAGGGCGTGCCGGGTGTCAGGAATGACCCGACCCCCGGATGCTCGATCCTGCGGAACATGGGATTGTCTTCGGAAAAATCCGGGTCCTCGTCGATCGCCTGTTTGAAGCTGCGAAAAAGCGAACAGGTGACACCGTTTTCGGTCAGCGTTGTCACGACCTCGACCGAGTTCCGCCGGCTGAACCAGGCGCGGAGAATTTCGGTGATTTCGTGCCGTGCGTGGAAGCGTTCCCCTTCATCCATGAAATCGCAGTCCATTCTGAGCGCGAGCGTGGCCATCTTTGCCTGGGTCCCGGTTGCTTCCATCAGACCGCGCCACTGTCGTTGGGTCAGGGCGACGACCATGATGCGCCGGCCGTCGCTTAAGAGAAAGTCTTGGCCGTAAGCGCCATAAAGGGCGTTGCCGAACCTTTGGCGGTCGTCGTGATTGACCTCGACCTCGCCGATGATGCCCAGGTTGCCAAGCATGGCAGCAGCCACGTCCTTCAGGGCGATCCGCACGCGCTGGCCCTCTCCGGTGATCCGCCGATGCCGCTCTGCCGCGATCACGCCGAGGGCGGCCTTTTGTCCGGTGATGCAATCCCAGGCCGGCAGCACATGGGCGACCGGTTCGCTCGATCCTTCCGGACCCGTTACATTGGGAAACCCGACCGCCGGATTGACCGTATAGTCGACTTCCGCCCGTTCGTCCCGCGTGCCCAGAACCTCGACCATGATGAGATCATCGCGGTGCTTTTTCAGCGCGTCATAAGCCATCCAGCCGCGAACCCGCAAATTCGTCAGGAAAACCCCGGCGTCCGGTCCCGGGGCGCAGATCAGTTGGGTGACGATCTCCTGACCTTCCGGCGAACGCAGATCGACGGCAAGCGAGCGCTTGCCCTTGTTCAGCCCGGCCCAGAACAAGCTTGAGCCGTCGTCTGTCACCGGCCAGCGATGGTAATCCAGACCGCCTTGAATGCGGTCGAACCGAATCACGTCCGCCCCCATCTGCGCCAAGGTCATTCCAGCCAGCGGCGCGGCGACGAAGGCGGAACCCTCGACCACGCGCAGTCCCTTCAGCACCTCGACCATCACGACCCTCCGCTTGTTGCCCTTTCTATTGGTCCATTGGCAACAACTATCTCTGTTTGGTTTCGCGGTCTACAAGGGTTTTGTCAGCAAAGACGCCGGGGCGCGAAACGGACCGCGCGCTTGTTCGGCGCCTATTCAGCTCTCTTTTTGGGTCGAGGTTCCGGAGACTCCCTGCGAACGGTGGCGCCCGGCCAATAATTAATTGATTTTTGTATGCTATTTAGCCAACTGATTGTGATCGCCGAATTCGTAGGGTTACGTCTCTGCCTTGTCGTCGCCAATGGATTCCACGGAAAACCTTTGGTTTGCCACATGACGGAACGCTGTCTTTGTTATGTCTCGGATCCGTTTCCGAATTTGCTGCTCTCACATCTTTAAAGAGATTGAGGACGTCGCCGGTATGAACAACGGCGCTTGCGGCGTGACGGGGTGCTGATCTATTCGGGAAGGGTATTCATTCAAGTCTTGGAAGGCGCCTCGCGCGACCTCGATCGACTGCTTGAGGTGATCAAGCAGGATTACCGACATACGAACGTGACGGTGATCCACGATCAACCCATCGAACGGCGCCGGTATCCCGGTTGGAGCATGAAACTGTTCGAGACGGAATCCAGATACGACAGCCAGGCCGTGCATTCGATCCTCAGCGCCGATGAAGACCGCCTGTTTGAGTTCATCGGGAATTTGATCGGGCAGTCCTCGGACTAGGGCCGGGCCCGGACGCCGCATCGGCGGAGGGCGGTCCGCCGCTTGCTGGATTGTTGCACTGCGGTTCGATGGGATCGACTGACCGGCTCATGAGGCATCCGCCGCCATCTCCGACAGGCGAAGAACTTGCCGGCCATCGCCATCGAAATTGTCCGGTGCCAACCAGGCGGCGTAGGCCGCCTTGAGCCGCGGCCAGTCGGTGTTCAGGATCGCGAACCAGGCCGTGTCGCGGGCCCGGCCCTTGTAGACCATGTGTTGGCGGAAGATGCCCTCGAAGGTAAAGCCGAGACGCAGGGCCGCCCGGCGTGACGGCGCGTTCAAGGCATCGCATTTCCATTCATAGCGCCGGTAGCCCAGATCGTCGAACACATGAGCCATCAGCAGGGCCATGGCCTCCGTCGCCGCGGGCGTGCCCTGCAGGACCGGTGCATAGGCGATGTTGCCGGTTTCGATGACGCCGTGCTCAGGCGCGATGCGCATCAGGGTGGCGACGCCCTGGGCCTGGCCCGCCTGCTTGTTGACGATGGCGTAGAACAGGGGGTCGGTGCTGGCCTCGACACTTTCGACCCAGGCCCGATAGCCCGCCAGGTTGTCAAATGGGCCTTGCGCCATATAGGTCCACATGCGGCCGTCGTCCTGGCTGTTGGCGGCGAACAACTGATCGGCATGGGCGTCGGCGCGGAGCGGTTCCAGCCGGGTCAGGCGGCCGTCCAGGATCTTGCCGGACGGGCGCGGGCAGGGCGGCCAGCCCGCCACGTCCGGGCCGATCGGTTGGCCGAAGGTATTGGTCCGCTGGCTCATTCCGCTAGGCCGACGACACCGGCCTTGGCCAGGCTGTCGACGTCGCCGTCCGAGTAGCCCAGTCCGATCAGCACGGCCCGCGTGTGCTGGCCCAGGTCCGGCGCCGGTTCCGCGGGCAGGTCGGGATTGGTTTCCATCATCGGCGCCGTCCGCGCGAACGTGTAGGCACCGACTTTCGGGTCGTCGACCTCCATCAATGTTCCCCGGGCCGCCACGTGCGGGTCATCAAAGATGTCCTTGGCGGTGTAAACGGGGGCGGTCGGTACGCTCTTGGAATTCAGATACTCGATGACGTCGGCCTGGGTTTTGGATTTGAAGAAGCCTTGGATGATCCCGTCCAGAAACGCATGGTTCTCCGCCCGGGCGATGGAGGTTGCCGACCGGGCGTCCTCGATCAAGTCCGCGCGCCCCATGGCGTCCGCCAGGCGCTGCCACAGGATGTCGTCCGGCACATGGATGGCGACCCATTGGCCGTCTTGGGTCTCATAGGCGCCACGCGGGAAAAACACCGACGGCACGCCCCGGGTCTGCTCCCGGCCGGTCACGGAATAGAGCGAGACCATGGTCTCGTTCAGCGCCAGAAGATTGTCGAACATGGCGCTGTCGACGAACTGCCCCTGGCCCGTGCGCTCGCGCATATAAAGCGCCTGTGTGATGCCATATGAGGCCATGATGCCGGAGACGATGTCGGCCAGCCCATAGACCGTCCAGGCCGGCGGTTTATCCGGATATCCCACCAAGTTCATCATGCCGCTCATGGCTTCGGCGACCAGGTCGAAGGCCGGCCGGTCGGCGTAGGGGCCCATCTTGCCGGGCAGGCGGCCGAAGCCCGAAATCGCCGCCCAGATCAGGTGCGGGTTCAGCTTCCGCATGTCCTGGTAGCCCAGGCCCTGTTTGTCCATGGAACCGGGCCGGATGTTCTCCACCACCACATCGGCCGATTGGCAGAGCTTGCGGAAGATTTCCTGGCCGTCCGGCTGGCGCAGGTCCAACGCCAGGCTCTTCTTGTTTCGGTTGTAGCCCATGAAACCGCCGGCCTTTTTCTCACCGTTTTTCTCGGCGAAGGGGGGCATCTGGCGGCGGGGGTCGCCCCGTCCCGGGCGTTCGATCTTGATCACCTCGGCGCCGGCATCGCCCAGCAGCATGGTGGCGTAGGGGCCGGCGATGTATTGCTCCAGGCCGATGACCCGGATGCCGGACAGGGGGCGGTCGATAGAAGAGTTGTCCGTCATGGGTGATACACGAACCCATCCATGATCCGGCGAAAGGTCCGGTAGGCCGTCGTCGAGACGATGTTCCAACCGTCGGACGTCTTGCTGGCCTTGGCTTCCGCCGTCAGGACCCCTGACGGATTGCCGATCTTAAGCGCCGCCGATGGGTCGGGGGCGCCCGCCATCTTGTTCAAAAGCGTGCCGTCCACCACGAGGCCTGCGGACACGCACATGGCGCCGGTCAAGGGGATCGCCCGGTGACAGTTGCCCATGGCGACCATGCGGACGGCGACTTGATAAGCGGCGGCCTCGACCGCCCGCCCGTCCAGCGCCGTGTACTCCAGGGGCGGGGCGATGACGGCGACGCGGGGGGCGCCCTGATCGGTGTCGTCGGGATGGTCGCACATGCCGGCCCGGACCGCCGCGTCCCGTCGGACGTGTTCCAGGGCCGCCATGACGTCCGCCTTGGCGTCGATCTCCATGGGTGTCTCGCCGCATGTCAGCCCGAAGGCCGCCGCCGGCACGTAAACACAGACACAGGCGGCGTCGACGATGGTGCCGGGAAACTCGCCAAAGCCCGGTGCCGAGAATGTCTCTTGGGGCTGCCCCGTGGGCAGCACGCCCCGGCCCAGCGTGCCGGCCGGGTCCATCCAGTCCAGGCGCATGGGGGCGCCCGCGCCGGAGACGCCGGGAATTTCCATGTCGCCCGTGGAGACCGCCCGCCCGTCCTGAACCTGAAAATGGGCATGGACGACTTTCTTGGTGTTGGTGTTGAACATGCGGACCATGGCGTCGCCGTCCGGCACTGGAAAGATGCCCTCTTCAACAGCAAAAGGCGCGACGGCGGAGGTCATGTTGCCGCAATTGGACGACAGGTCGATGACCCCGTCGCGGATGCCGATCTGGGCGAATGTATAGTCCACGTCCGCGTCATTGCGGGTCGAGCGTCCGACCCACATGGCTTTCGACAGGGATGAGATGCCGCCACCGAGCCCATCCAGTTGGCGGCCGTAAGGGTCGGGGGAACCCATGACCGCGCGCAGCATGTCGTCGCGCTGACCCTCGTCCTCGGGGACATCCTCCGCCTTGAAGAAGATCGCTTTTGACGTGCCGCCCCGGAAGAAGACGGCGGGTGTCTTATTGGGCAAGGCGGTCATCTCAGTCTCCAATCCATTCAACCAGGGTCGAGACCCCCATGCCGACACCAACGCAGAGCGTCGCCAGGCCGTAGAACGGGCGCGGCATGTCGGGCGCGCGGCGCTGCATCTCGTGCATCAGGGTGATCAGGATGCGGGCACCTGACGCGCCCGTCGGGTGGCCCAATGCGATGGCGCCGCCGTTGACGTTGGTCTTTTCCGGGTCCAGGCCCAGGCGCCGCATGCAGCCGAGGGTTTGCGCCGCGAAGGCTTCGTTGATCTCCACCAAATGGACATCTTCAATCGTTAGGCCGAAGCGCTTCAAAAGCTTTTCCGTCGCCGGCACGGGGCCGTATCCCATCACGCCCGGGTCGACGCCCGCCGTGGCCGACCCCATCCAGCGCAGAAGGGGCTTTCGGCCCAACGCCAGGGCCTTCTCCGGCGTGGTCAGCAACAGCGCCGCCGCGCCGTCGTTGATCCCCGATGAATTGCCGGCGGTGACGGTCCCGTCTTGCTTGAAGCTCGGCCTGAGCTCCGACATCCGCGCCACCGAGGTGTCCAGCGCCAACTGGCCGTTCTCTTGCCTGGCGCGGATGTGCTCGTCCGCATCGACGGTGATCGGGTCGCCACGGCGCCCGGGGACCTGAATGGGGCAGATTTCCTGGGCAAACTTGCCCGAATTGATGGCTTCGACCGCCCGGCGGTGGCTCTCGACGGCGAAGGCGTCCTGGTCTTCGCGGGTGATCTGCATCTCTTCGGCGATGTTTTCCGCCGTCTCGCCCAGCGAGATGATGGGGTAGAGCGCGTCCATCTTCGGATTGTTGAACCGCCAGCCCACCGTGGTGTCCCAAACCTTGGGCGGCTTGTTGGTCGGCACCCGGTCCGGCTTGGCCATGGCCCAGGGGGCGCGGCTCATGCATTCCACGCCGCCGCCGATGAACAGGTCTCCTTCGCCGACGAGGATGGCCTTGGCCGCCTGGTTGACGGCCTCCAGCGCCGAGGCGCAATTGCGGTTGAGGGTGACGCCCGGAACTTCCTTCGGAAACCCGGCCAGGAGCGCCGACATGCGGGCCACGTCCCGGTTGTCCTCGCCGCCCTGATTGCCGGAACCGGCGTAGACGTCCTCGATCAGCCCGGGACCGATGCCCGTGCGCTGGACCAGCCCTTTCAGCACCTCTGCCAGAAGATCGTCCGGCCGAACCGACGACAGGGCGCCGCCGAACTTGCCGATGGGGCTGCGGAGACCATCGATGATGACGGCTTCGGTCATGAATATTTCCTCTGGTCGTCGGTCCCCGGGGGGGCAAAGCGGCCCGCCGGGACATTTTTGTCGTATTTTGTCGAATTGGTGCTGGACAGGCTCGTGGGAACCACCTATACCACCGCCCGGACGACGCCGCTAGCCGTCCCCAACAGGCACTCCTAAGGCTTGGCAAGAACGGAAAATGCGGCGGTATTCTTGGATATCCGAGCCGGGAATGCTTGAAATGATTGTCCTGACCGGATAGATTAGGAGCTTCGGTTCCCCATCCGACGACGCCGTGCCAGGCGCCATTTTCTGGGACTTTCCCTTTTTGGGACACCAGAGCAATGAGCGTTCGGGGCTTGTGCGCTGTCGGTCAAGCTTACTTCGTAAGCTGGGTGGCCGGTTTCTGATGGCTATTTGACATTGTTGATTTGGGAAGGGATACGCGGGCGGCGTTTTTTGCGCTGTTTTGGGTTGGAAGTTTGTTCGCCTTCGGGTGAACGGCTCACC
>JANQIJ010000125.1 GCA_028282185.1 Rhodospirillales bacterium | reverse complement strand
AGCGGCCTCAGCGATTGGAGAGCGTTCTCAGGCTCTCTTGACTATTTTGTATTGCTCGACGGACCGCCTCCGTCGTTTTGGCGCTCCCGTGCAGGACCTGTCCCATAGTGCCTCCTTCCATTGCAAAGAAAAGATCGCACCATCAAATCCCGGGATCAAACACCTAGGCTATGCCCCGGCGTTCCCGCCGCCGTCATCCAGTTTGAAAACCGGACCCAGCGGCCGCGGTTGGATGGGCGAAAGGTTCTCGCGTTGGTCGTTCGTCCATTCGGCGACGATGACCAAGGCCGCCGTGCCCGGCTCGGCGCCTTCCATGTCTTCGGTCATTTCGATCAGGATGAGCAGGCCTTGTTCGGAAAGGTAGAAACTGTGGTCGCCAAAGGTTTCGACCAACTGCGGCAATTCCGGTGAATCCTCGGCGATGGGGCGGGCGTTGGTTTGCCGTTCGATGGTGGCAAGCTGCTGCGCATTGAGTTTCATGAAAGTTCCTCACCGGCGGGGGGCAAAGCCGCCCAAAGACAATCCCGCAGGATAGGCCCGAAGGACAGGGAAAAGCACCGGCCGCGATGTCCGCCGGTCGCGGGAGGTCAAACGCCAATGCCTCCGCCTCACAGAATAGTGCCGTGGCGGCGAACCGCAAGCGCGATGGCAGCTTCAAGGGCCGCCGGGGTGCATTCCCTTCGGACGGGAACGGTGCCGCCCGGGTCAGGCTCGATTTAGGCGCGGTTGTGCGTTGGCCCGATAGATGGCGCGCATGGCTTCGACCGCCGCAAGGCCGGCGGCGATCGCCATGGAATCGTCGTCGACCGGCGTTTCCGGCAGGGCATCGCCCATGGCGTCCGCCTGAGCGCCGTCCAAGGCGCTGAAACCCATGCTCCAGTCGGCGAACAGGCGTTCCGGAATTCGATGATCGATCAAGACCTGGATGGCTTCGTGGCGCGGGTCCGCTTTGATCCGCGCCAACGTCTGATCGACCGCTTGGGGGGCGCCTTCGAGAATCTGAACGAATGTGCCGTTCGGCGCGCTGAGTAGAATTCCGGTGATACCGTGGGCCACGTTCCAGGCGCGCGCGCGGTCCAACAGATCGATAAGGTCCGCTTCGCTGAAACGACGCGTCGCCTGGCTGGTATAGAGTAACTGCCTCATCTTTCCCTTATATGGTCATGCGGCTTCTCTGGACCGCCTCGGTGATGTCGTGCGTCGCCGTTGGGCGACCGATGGCCCGCAAAGGTTCTGTCGGATCGATGGTTCGGCGCGGCGACACTGGCCAGGATGACGGCCGAGGCAATCGCCGCGCCCACAACGAACGTCCATGGAACTCCGGACCCTAGGCCGCCTTGACGTCGCTTAGGAAGTCTTTGACCGCTTGGTTCAGGGCGACCGATTTTTCCGCCAGTTTGGTAGACACGGACAGCACTTGCGCCGCAGCGACGCCCGAATTGCCGACCGCTTCGTTGACCGAGGCGATGTTGGAATTGACCGCGTCCGTGCCCGACGCCGCTTGTTCGACGTTGCGGGCAATCTCTTTGGTCGCGGCGGATTGCTGTTCGACCGCCGCGGCGATGGACGACGAGATGTCGTTCATTTCTCCGATCACCTTGCCGATGCCGTCGATCACCTTGGCGGCGCCGTTCGACGCCTCCTGGACCTCGGCCATTTGGTCGGTGATCTGCTGCGTGGCGATACTGGTCTGATGGGCCAGTTCCTTGACCTCGGCGGCGACCACGGCGAAGCCCTTTCCGGCTTCGCCCGCGCGGGCGCTTTCGATGGTCGCGTTCAGCGCCAACAGGTTGGTCTTGTCGGCGATTTCATTGATCAAGTTCACGACCTCGCCGATCTTCTCAGCCTGGGCGACAAGCCCCTGGATCTGGGTGCGGGCGACCTCGGACTCTTGCACGGCCGAGCGGGCGATCTCCGCCGAAGTCGTGACCTGGCGGCCGATTTCGCCGATGGAACCGGCCAGTTCTTCCGAGGCGGCGGCGACGGTCTGCACGTTCTGCGAGGCCTGACCCGAAGCCGAAGCGACGACCTGCGCCTCTCTCGTCGTCTGGTCCGCGGTCTTCGACATGTCTTCCGCGGTGATTCGCATCTGATCAGACGCCGAGGACACACCTGAGAGGATTTCGCTGATCGTCCGGTCGAAGCCTTGGGTCAATTCGTCAAGCCGACGGGCGCGGATCTCGCGGGCTTCCTGTTCGGCCTTTTGCTGGGAGGCCAGGGTGTCTGCCTCGATCCGATTGTCCTTGAACACCTGGACGGCGGCGGCCATCTCGCCGACCTCGTCCTTGTGCTGCGTGGCCGGAACCTTGATCGAAGTCTCGCCGTCCGCCAACTTGCGCATGGCCGCGGTCATCGAAGCCACCGGGCCGGAAATCGACCGGCTGACCACCCAGGCGGCGATCACGCCCAACAAGATCGCCAAAACCGCGGCGACGCCCATCGTCCATTCCATGGTCTTGAAGTCGGCCGTCAGTTTCGGACCCAGGGTGTCTTGTACCTCTTTGTATTTCAGTTTCATACCTTCCGACAGCGTGGCGATCCGCGGGCCGATCTGGTCGAGTTCGTCGCGGATGACCGCGTTGCGCTGGGTGATCGACGCGTGCACGCTTTCAAAGGCGGCGCTATAGGTTCGAACGTCGGCATCGACCTTTTGCGCCAGGGCCCGGCGTTCCCGGTTCTTCAGGCTATCGAGCAGAACTTTCCCGGCCGTTCGGAAGGCGGCAAGTTCTTCCTGCACCCGGCCGAAGGACTTTTCGTCGTTGGTGATCAGGTAGCGCTGCACGTAAAGGCGTGCCAGCATCAACTTGGTCATGGCATCGCCAGCGTAAAACGCGGCTTCCGAATCGCCGTCGGCATGGGCAGATTCCATGATAGTCTGGAGATCCTTGCGCATCTGCGGGCCGATCACGTTAAGTTCGCCCAAAACCACGCGATTACGTTCGACCTGTAGCGCGACCACTTCCTCAAACTTAGCTTCGTAGCTCTCCATGCTTTCGGCGATTTCATTCAAGGCGGACCGCTCGTCGTCCGTTTGCGCGAACTGTTCCGCCTCCCGGGCCAGCGCCAGGGTTACCGAGGCGCGATCGCGGACGCGTTCGATGGACTGCTCGTCGCCCCGAATGATGAAATCCTTCGCCGCCATGCGGGTTTCCAACAGGTTCGCCTGAACCCGGCCGAGTGCGTTGGTGCCGCGCGCCGTGGCGCGGTATTCCGCGAACTCCGCGTCCGCCGTCAGCAAGCCATAGATGCCGACCCCGCTGGATGCGACCAGCAACGATAGAACGACAGCAAAACCGCCGCCGATCTTCATACCGATTTTAAATGTCGAAAGAAAAGCGCTCATTTTTTTGCCCCTTCGTTATCACGCAATTGTACCTGGGCAATTGTACCTGGGTCGCAGCGGTGCACGTTACGCAGCGCGCGCAGCGCCCCCCCGGCATTGCGCGACAATATCGTCAATTTTGTTGATATTCGTGGGCAGGTGTACAACGTTTCTTGCAAAATATCTACAAAATACCGACTAAAATTTTTCGCCTGTGGTCCATTGGCTTTAATGGTCACAACTATTGGGAACTGCGGCTCAGGCGCGGTCGATCGTATCGCCGATAGCCAACATTCCAGCGCCGGTGACCTTGGCGAACACGCCCATGTCGATATGACCGAAACCGCCTTGAAGCATCTTGACCACGTTCAGGTCCCGTTCCGCCGTTTGCGGATTGACATTGACCGCGGCGCAACGGTCGATCCGGCATTCGATCTTCAGGGTCACGCCGCCGGCGCGGACGGATTTTTCGATCCAGTCGAATTCGGACCAGGGGTCGATCCCGTCGATGTAGACATTGGCGCGAAACCGGATCGGATCGAGCGGCGCCTTGACGACCCGTTCCAGATCGCGGATCGACGCCAGGTTGATGATCGACACGAAAGCTTCCGGTGAATCGGTCAGACGGTCGCCCGGATTGGCCTCCACCACTTTGGGTCTGCCACGGGCGTCCTGACCCATGTAGGCGGCGATGAACTCTTCGATCATCGAGCGGCCGACGCGGTCGGTCAGCTTGCCGCGCGCCAACTGCCGGCCCTGGCGCTTGACGGTCAGCACCTCGGTCCCGGCATCAAAGGCGGTTTCCAGAGTCGCCAGTTTCTCGCTCTTGATCAGCGCCAGGAAGTTCCGTTTGCCCATCCATTGGACATGCGTGCCGGCCACGGGCGTCGAGCCCAGAGCCACGGCGAACTGCCGGTCGCCCGGGACATAACCGCCAACCTCGAGCTGGATGCTGTCGAGCGGTTCCGCCGACAGACCTTTCACCGGATAGCGATAGAGGTGTTTGATTTCCGCAGTCATCAGGGGCGAGAGGCTGAGCCGTTGCCTCCTGTTTGTCAATCGCCGGTCTCGATGAACCGAACCGGGGTAGGTTCGGGTCGGGAACCTTGGTTAGCCTCAAATTCCAATCAATGAGGATTTCTCATTTATCGCGAGGAAGGCGCCTGATTATATCTTCAAGGTGTTCTCCATGAAAATTCAACTTGGATCAGTAAAGGCTGTGTATTGAAGCAGCGGGTCAAAGTCCTTCAAAATATAAAAAGCCTCCAGTTTTGTGGGGTTAGGCACGATCTGTGAGTGAGAACAAGCAAGAATGAACGTCTTGACGGTTAGGTCCGCACAGACCGCGGATAGCCGTTATCCGGTCAACCTTCGTCCTTTCCTTCGCCCGCTTCGGATCTGCTGATTCAAAGATTACGCTTTCTCTCTTCTTCTTGCTTTTTCTGCAGCCGCTCGCGCTCCCTGGCCTGGTCGTCGTATGCATCGACCCGCAAGTCGATGCGTGCGCGTTTGGCGTCGTCGATCTGGGTGGCCTTGACCTTGGCGTCCAGGCGCACGCCGTTCACCGGAAACCAGGTGAACTGGCACAGGTCGCCCGGTTCGTCCCGCGCCGGGCCGCAGCTCTGTTCCGTCGGCCGGCCCCAGATTTCCGTCAGATAGTCCGTGACCTCGTCCTGGCGGCGATTTTCCAACACCCGGTGATAGCTCATCTTGAACGCCGTCGCCTTGTCCTCGGCCTTGGGGAAATAGACCTCGAACCGGTCCGGCAGAATGCTGTAGACGCCCATCACCCCCTTGTTGACCGCGAGCACCTTCATCTGGTCGACGGTCGCGGCCAGAAATTCCTCATAGGTCATGCCGATGCGAAACGGCCCCAGGTGGAAGTCGGGCTCTTCCAGGGCGGTGCGCATCTTCAAGGCCTGTGCCTTGATGCTGGTCATGCCGAAAGCCGGATCCTTGACCTTGTCTTCCGACATGCTGGCGAGGACTTCGGACAGCGGCCGTTGCAGTTCGACGGCCGCGACGCCCGGCGGGGCCGGCGGTTCCGGGTTGGCGAGGAAGGCGAGACCGCCGAACAGCAGGCCGAGAATCGCCCCAACCAGGAGGAAACCGCGGATGTGACGTTTGTTTTTCTTGGTCATGTTCTTGGATCGAGGCCGTCAGTGGAACAAAGGGGGCGGAGGTTTTTCGGCAGGCGCGCCCGGTCCGCCTTGAGGGTGGGCTTCGGGTGACTTGATGGGACTTCTTTTTGACGATTTCGTGACGCCTGGCTGTGACGGCCGACACGGCCTGCCGGGTTTTCGACAATCATGCCCGGTCCCACGCGGGCAGCCGGCGCGGCGACCTTCGGCAGCATATCGGCCACATAATAGCCCGGGCGCCGACAGATTTCTTTGCTGCCCTTGATTGCGGGGCGCCGGCAATACCCCTATCTGAAATGCGGAAACCGTAACCCTTGTGAGGGACGGTGGGTTCGCCGACAATCGGGGGCCGGGCCGTTCTGTTACCCATAAGAGAGGGACAGATGGAATTCGAAAAGTTCACCGAACGGGCGCGCGGGTTCATCCAAAGCGGCCAATCGCTCGCCATTCGCGAAACGCATCAACAGTTCACGCCGCTGCACCTGCTGAAGGTGCTGCTGGACGACAAGGAAGGCCTCTGCGCCTCGTTGATCCAGGCCGCCGGCGGCAATGCCCAGCGCGCCCTGCGCCTGACCGAGGGGGAATTGAAACGCATTCCCCGTGTCGAAAGCGAGACGGCGCAAATCTACCTTGCCTCGGAAACGGCCAAGCTTTTGGATCAGGCCCAGCAGATCGCGGAAAAGAACGGCGACAGCTACGTCACCGTCGAAGTCTTGCTGCTGGCCATGGCCATGGCCGAGGGCACGGCGGCCTGTGGCGTCCTGAAGGAGGCCGGGATCACGCCCCAGGACCTGAACGCGGCGATCAAGGATTTCCGCAAGGGCCGGGCGGCCCATTCGGCCAATGCGGAAGATGCCTATGATGCGCTTAACAAGTACGCCCGCGACCTGACCCAGGCGGCGGAGGACGGCAAGCTCGACCCGGTGATCGGCCGGGACGAGGAAATCCGCCGCTCGATCCAGGTCTTGAGCCGGCGGACCAAGAACAATCCCGTGCTGATCGGTGAGCCCGGCGTCGGCAAGACCGCCATCGTCGAGGGTTTGGCGCTCCGCATCGTCAACGGCGACGTGCCCGAAGCCTTGAAGAACAAGCGCCTGATGTCCTTGGACCTGGGTGCGCTGGTCGCCGGGGCCAAGTTCCGCGGCGAATTCGAAGAACGCCTGAAGGCGGTTCTGGCCGAGGTGACCGACGCGGCCGGCGAGATCATCCTGTTCATCGACGAGATGCATCAACTGGTCGGTGCCGGCAAGGCGGAAGGCTCGATGGATGCCTCGAACCTGTTGAAACCGGCACTGGCGCGGGGCGAATTGCATTGCGTGGGTGCGACGACGCTGGACGAATACCGCAAGCACGTGGAGAAAGACGCGGCCTTGGCCCGGCGTTTCCAGCCGGTGTTCGTCGGCGAGCCCACGGTCGAGGACACGGTCTCGATCCTGCGCGGCATCAAGGAAAAATACGAACTGCACCATGGTGTGAAGATTCACGACAATGCCCTTGTCGCGGCGACGACCCTGTCCAACCGCTATATCACCGACCGCTTCCTGCCGGACAAAGCCATCGACCTGATGGACGAAAGCGCGTCCCGCGTGCGCATGGCGGTGGACAGTAAGCCAGAAGAGCTGGACGAACTGGACCGCCGCGTGATCCAGATGAAGATCGAACGCGAGGCCCTGAAGAAGGAAACCGACAAGGCGTCCAAGGACCGCCTGGCGAAGCTGGAAGGCGAACTGGCAGATTTGGAGGCCAAGTCCCAGGCGATGACCGCCGAATGGGAACAGGGCAAGGCGTCTTTGGCCGACGCGACCAAGCTCAAGGAAGAGCTCGACCGGGCGCATCTGGCGCAGGACCAGGCGCTGCGCGCTGGCGATTACGAAAAGGCCGGCGAACTGCAATACGACCTGATCCCCCGGTTGGAAGAAAAGCTTCAGGCGGCGGAGGAGGCGGACGGCTCCGCCGTGGTCGAGGAAGCGGTCACCGAGGAGCACATCGCCCAGGTGGTCAGCCGCTGGACCGGCATCCCCGTCGACAAGATGCTTCAGGGCGAGCGTGAAAAGCTCCTGGAAATGGAGGTAAACCTGGGCCGTCGCGTGGTCGGCCAGGAAGAGGCGCTCGCCGCCGTCGCCAATGCCGTGCGCCGGGCCCGCGCCGGGTTGCAGGACGCCAACCGGCCGATCGGCTCGTTCCTGTTCCTGGGTCCCACGGGCGTCGGCAAGACCGAACTGACCAAGGCGCTGGCCGCGTTTCTGTTCGATGACGAGGCCGCGATGGTTCGCGTCGACATGTCCGAATACATGGAAAAGCACGCCGTGGCGCGTCTGATCGGAGCGCCGCCGGGCTACGTCGGTTATGATGAGGGGGGCGCGCTCACCGAGGCCGTGCGCCGCCGACCCTATCAGGTCGTCCTGTTCGACGAGGTCGAGAAAGCTCATCCCGACGTGTTCAACGTGTTGTTGCAAGTCCTGGACGACGGGCGGCTGACCGACGGCCAGGGCCGCACGGTGGATTTCCGCAACACCCTGATCATCATGACCTCCAACCTGGGTGGCGACATCCTGGCCAGTCAGGAAGAGGGTCAGGATTCAGAGGCCGTGCGCGGCCCGGTGATGGAGGTGGTGCGCGCCGCCTTTCGCCCTGAATTCCTCAACCGGTTGGACGAGATCATTCTGTTCCACCGCCTGTTCCCCGAACACATGGGGGGCATCGTCGATATCCAGCTCGCCCGCCTGGCCAAGCTTCTGAACGACCGGCGGATTACCCTGGACCTCGACCAGGCGGCGCTCGACTGGCTGGCCGAGAAGGGCTACGATCCCGTCTACGGGGCGAGGCCGCTGAAACGGGTGATCCAGCGGGAATTGCAGAACCCCCTCGCCGGCTTGATCCTCGAAGGCACCGTCGCCGACGGTGCGACGGTCAAGGTCTCCGCCGAAGGCGGCCAGTTGACGATCAACGGCAAGGCGGTGGAAGCGCAGGCGGCCTAGGACATCGGCGGGTGGCATGTGACCCCTGTCACTGTCTCGGTTTCGAAACGATTATAACCTTGGTCTGTCGCAAAACCTGAGATGCCCGGCATCAAAGGTGAATTTGCGCGGAACAGACGGAATCGTTTCGACGGAGGCGGAAACTGTCCGGGGTCACTCTCAGCGAAGGCGTCCGATTGAACCTGATCCAGCTACAGCGGGGCCAGGCGCTGCGGCTGGAGGTCGCCGAACGCTTGGCCACCGGGCGCCGGATCAACCGAGTTCAGGACGACCCCCAGGACTTCATCACCGCCAACGTCTTGGCCAACCGGATCGGTGATTTGGCCGAACGCCGCACCCGAATTCAACAGGCCCAGGGCAGCGCCGAGACGGCGCAATTGGGCCTTCGCGCCGTTGAAGACCTGACCCGACAGCTGCGCGGCATCGCCACGGCGGCCCGCGGTGGCACGGCCGAGCAGCGTCAGGCCGCGGCCGGACAGTTCGACGCGGTCCGGGATCAGATCGGATCGCTGGCCGCTGACTCGTCTTATGGCGGCGTTTCGTTGATCGATGATCCGGCGGACGATCAGACCGTCCAGGTGGGCGATCTTTCGGACGCGCGGGTGCGTCTGGAAGGACAGCCGGCCAGCGCCGCTGCCCTCGGCATCGGGACGGCGGCGGGCGACTACAACGGTTTCGCCGCGGATGCGGACATCGACGGCGCAATCGCCGATCTCGCCCGGGCGACGGACAGCCTGCGCGCCGGGCAATCCGCCTTTGCCTCGGATCAGGCGGTGCTGACCACGCGCGACCGCTTTTCCGGGGACCTGTCGAACACTCTGGAGGCCGGGCGGGCGCGGTTGAACGATGCGGATCTGAACGGGGAAGCGGCCCGTCGCCTGGCCCTGCAGATCCAGGACGAATTGGGCCAGGGGGCGCTCCGCTTCGCCGCCCGTACCGAACGCCTGGTGGTCGATCTCTTGGCGTCGGGAGAGGGGTGATGCCGCTTCCGCCCCATGCCGCCGCCGCCCTTCGTGCCTATGGTCAGGTCCAGCGTTCCGCCGCCCAAGGCCGGGGCGCCGAGGCCGAAGCCTTCGCCCGGGCCGCCGCTCTTCTGACACGGGCTCAGGACCGCCCGCATGACCGGGGGCTCTTGATCAAGGCGTTGTCGTTTAATCAAAAGCTTTGGTGCATCATGGAGGCCGAGGTCTTCGATCCCGGCCACCCGGCGCCCGCGACGATCCGGCGCGACATGACCGACCTGGCCCGGTTCATGGAGGGTGCCACGGCCCGGGCGCAGGCGGGATTAAACGGCTCGGGATTGGCGGCGATGATCGATGTCAACAAACACCTGGCCGAGGGCTTGTTCGTCGGGTTGCGGCGCGGTTGAGCGCCGGTTCCTAGATCCGGTCCGCCGGGCAATCGTTCCGCTCGACACGGGCGACGTGAATGCGGAAATTCTTGAACGGTTTGGCCTTGCCTTCGTCTTGCGCCGCCCGATGCTCCATGTTCTCGCGCCAGGCTTTGATCGCCGTCTCGTTTAGCTAAAACGACAGCGAGACAAAGCGGCTCTCGTTCGCCAGGCCCTGAAACCGTTCGATCGAAATGAAGCCGTCGATGGCTTGCGCCTGCGGCCGGAGCTGGGCGGCCATATCGAAGTATGCGTCGCCATGCGCCGGTCCGGGGTCGCTTCGAAAATCGCCGCATACACCGGAGGCCTCCTTGGGGTGCTGCTCAGGTTTTGGTTATGAAGGTTTCGATGTGTTTGAGGAACAGGTCCGGCGCCTGGGCGTGGATCCAATGGCCGATGCCGGGGAGCACCTTTATATGGGCTTTCGGAAACAGGCGGGCGATGTCGCCATGGTGGTGCGGGCCGATGTAATCCGACGCGCCGCCGGCGAGGAACAGGGCCGGACCGGCGTAGCTCTGGCCGTAATCGGGTTCCGGCCAGTCCAAGAGATCCGCCATATTGGCGGCGAGAGCCTCCAGGTTGACTCGCCAGCGGTAGCCCTCGCCCGCGCTTTCCAGGTTCTGAAGCAGGAACGTGCGGATGCCTGGTTCCGCCTCGACCGGCGCCAACAGCCTGTCGGCGTCCTTGCGGCTCTTCACCCGCGACAGGTCCATGGCCTTCAGCGCTTCCACATAATGGATGAAGGTGCCGGGCGATGCGGCGGGCGCGATATCGACGACGGCCAGCCGGGCGATCAGCTCCGGATGGGCAAGGGCCAGGGCCATGGCCGCCTTGCCGCCCATGGAATGGCCGATCAGCGTCACGTCTTTTAAGGCATGGCCCCGAATGAAGGCGGCCACGTCCGCCGCCATGGCGCCATAGGTCATGGCCGGATCCCAGGGCGAGGAGCCGTGATTGCGCAGATCCAGGCAAAGCACCCGCCTGTCCCGGGACAAATGTTTGGCGATGGCACCCCAGTTGCGTTTTGATCCGAACAGGCCGTGCAGGATCACCACCGGCTTTCCGGCACCGGCTTGTGAGAAGCTCAGGTCCAGGTGAATGTCTTGCGCCATGGCCGGGCCGTCTCCCTGCCGCGGCCTCTGAAAAGCGTCGCTGGGCAACGCGTCAGTTGCGGGCCGCGAGTTCCGATGCGTCTTTGTCGTTATCCCGCAATTCCGCGAACTGCAAGTCCGTGCGCGTCTTGGCGTCCATGAAACGAGCCAATTCCGCGCCTTTCAATTGCTTGCCGGACGGCATGCGAACGCGCATCGGGTTGACCTGGCGTCCGTCGACCATGATTTCATAGTGCAGGTGCGGGCCGGTGGAGCGGCCGGTGGTCCCGACATAGCCGACAACTTGGCCCTGCTTGACGCGTTTGCCGACACGGACGCCGCGGCGAAAGGCGTTGAGATGCGCATAGGCCGTCGTATAGCGGCCGTTGTGCCGGATCTTCAGAAAGTTGCCGTAGCCACCCTTGCGCCCCGTGAAGGTGACGACGCCGTCGCCGGCGGCGTAGATCGGCGTGCCGGTGGGGGCGGCGAAGTCCACGCCCTTGTGCATCCGGGTATAACCTAGGATCGGGTGACGTCGTTTGCCGAAACCGGACGACAGACGCGCGCCGTCGATCGGCGTTCGCATCAACGCTTTCTTGGCGCCCCGGCCCTTGTCGTCGAAGTAATCCTCCTGGCCGTCGGCGGTGACGAAGCGGTAAAGCGGCTTGCGGTTGCCGGTGAGTGTCAGCGCCGCGAAATGAATGGTTCCCGCATGTAACAGTTTGCCGTCCTGGTCGCGGACCTCTTCGTAGAGAACCTCGAATGAATCGCCGCGCCGGATGTCGCGCTGGAAATCCACATCCCAGGAATAGATCCGGATCAGTTCGGCCAGGACGTTGGCTGGAAGGCCCTGAGCCTTGCCTGCCAGGTACAAGCTCGACTTGATCGGTGCGGCGACGCGGGCCAGGGTTTTCTGGACCTTGCGTTCCTCTTTGGCGGCGCTGTATCCGCCCTCCTTGCCTCGGTTGACGACGATCTGATGGCGAAAGTCCGGCATGAACGAGAAGCCGTCGAAGCGATCGCGCCGTTGGGCCTCGCCCGTCTCGCGCCGGCCGGTCTCGGCGCGGAACCGAAGGGCGATCTCCTGGCCGGGACGTAGGCGACGGGGGTCGTACAACTTGGCGAAAGCGCGGATTGCCCGGTCGGCCTCGCGGGCGGATACACCGCCACGGATCAACAGCCCGGCAAGGGTCTCGCCCCGGCCGATGGCCTGACGCTGGATCAAGGTGGCGGCCGGTCGGGGCTGCGTCATATCCAGGGCGCCGGGCTTTTCAACGCGCCGTGTCGCCAAGCCCGCGGCGGCCGCCGGGTGGCCCAGGCTTAAGGGCGCCAAGGCAAAGGTCTTTTGCTCTCCATCGCCGATTCGCTCTATGGATGCATCTTCGAGGACCAGCCCTGCCGATCCCAGAACAACACCTGAAAACGCTCCAGCCGCAAGGAGTGTCCGTTTTCGCATCCCGTGTCGCTACCCTGTTGCCGTCGGCCTCAGGCCGACACCCACCGCCGCCGGCACCTTGCCGTCGGCGTCCGTTCATCCCGGGAAACGCGATCCGCCGTCGGTGCGGTTTTCCCAGAGCACTTTGTTATTCCATCTTCTCCGGGAAAACGGCCGATTGTACCCCCCGACGCGGTTTTTTCCAGGTGGATTGCGCCCAGAATGGGATCGCCGCCATCGATTTGTCAAGACGCCTTTAGAGATTCATGCATTTGAATCAATTCTTTACCTGTCTCGCCTGAGATTTCGTTTCAGAGTAATCGTTTACGCCCCTGTAACTGACTGTGACCGGGGGGAGCCCTGACCAGCGCCGCTGCCGGAAGCTATCGAACGGTCCAAACATATTGTTCGAATCGGTCCCTGGTAGCCGCCAGCGAAATCGCGGATTTCCGGGGTTTTCCGGGACAATTTGGGTGCATTGCAAAAAAGTGACAAAAGGGGTTTGACAGGGGCGGCCAGCCTGCGTATAACCCCGCCTCTGTCGCGGGGGCGTCTGGAACTTTCTGGGCGCCCTTCACTTATGCGGCGGTTCCGTTTTCAAGGACCCGGTTCTTGAAGCGGCGCGGGCTCTGTTCCGTCGGCTATTTGACATTGTTGATTTGGGAAGGGATACGCGGGCGGCGTTTTTTGCGCTGTTTTGGGTTGGAAGTTTGTTCGCCTTCGGGTGAACGGCTCACC
>JANQIJ010000076.1 GCA_028282185.1 Rhodospirillales bacterium | reverse complement strand
CGCGAGGTCGATCGGCAAGTCCAGGCGGAACCGCCCGTCCCATGCTTCGATCGTCCCGGGCCGGGCCGCCTGGACCGGCGGGAGGTTGCGCGCCTCGCGACAGATCAGAACGCTGCCTCGGGCTTCGGCGACCAACCTGCAGCCGCCCAGCGTCGCCCCGGTGAAGGCGCCTTCCTGCCCCATTCGGGCGACCAAACGCCCAAGGCCGGCGGTTCCCGGCGCGTGGTCGCACCCGCCCAGCGCAAGACACAGGCGACCGAGCGCCCGGGCACGCAGGTCCGGATCGCCACCGCCGTTGAACGCGGCGCGGTGGAGGCGGGCAAAACCCAACGGACGAATGAAAGCAGTCCCGGCGAGAAGGCGATGGGTTTCCGCCTCCGCCCGCATGCGCGCGGCCCCCGCCCGCCGAACCGCCGCGAAGATGCCGTCCCGCCACGCCGGTTCCGTGGCCAGCTTGCGGCGCAGGCGGACGCGCGCGAAGGCGGTTTCTTGATTGCTCGGGTCATCAACCCATTCGACGCCTTGCATCGTCAGCCAGGCAGCCAATTCCCGCCGGCCAAGGGACAACAACGGGCGTAACAGGCGAACCTCGGGAAATTCGCGGACCGCCGACATCCCCGCCAATCCGGTACGACCGCTGCCGCGCCCAAGACGCAACAGATAGGTTTCCGCCTGGTCGTCAGCCTGGTGACCGGTGATCAGGTGCAGGACCCCGGCCCGCCGGCACCACGCCCGCAACAGCCTGTAGCGGGCGTCGCGGGCCACCGCCTGCACGCCCGCGGTCGGCTTGGCGCCGGTCCATCGCAGAATGTCACAGGCGATCCCGCGGCGCTGCATCCAGGCGGCGACGGTTCGGACCTCCGCCATCGAACCGGCGCGCAGACCGTGATCGACGATCAGGGCCGTGACCCGGCCGCCGCGGGCCCGGGTCCATTGCTCCGAGAGCAGACAGGCGGCCATGCTGTCGGCGCCACCGGACAGGGCAACGGCCACATGCGGCCGTTCCTCGAACGGACCGAGGCCCGCCATGACGCGCTCGAAGACGGCCGCCGGTTCGCGGTCACTCACCGGGGTTGCGGCCGGTTCTCGATCCAGGTGGGCGCTGTCCATGGCTCTGCGGTCGTCAAGTAAACCGGGGTTCACCAGGCGCGGGGCGGAGCGCGGCCCAGTGGCGGGCGGTACAAAGTCCCGCGCTACTTGCAATTCAGCTGACGCTGTTGCCGGGTCGCGGTCCGTTTCAGGGGCGGATTGGCGTTGGGATAATCAGCAAACAGCTTGGCAATGGCGCCACAGGCCTCTTTTTCCTGGCCTAACTGGCCCAGGGACATGGCCAGTTTCAGCAAGCTGTCGGGCGCTTTCGATCCGTTGGGATCGGATTCATAGCCTTGCAGGAAGCCTTCGGCGGCCTTGACGTATTCGGCCCGCGCGTAATGGGTTTCTGCCAGCCAGTACCTTGCATTGCCAACGAGCGAACTCTCCGCATTTTGCGCCAGGAATTCCCGGAACGCGCCTTCCGCCTGGTCGAACTGGTGCTTTCTGAGCAGCCCGAAGGCATACCTATACTGCTCTTCCGGGGTTCCCGCGGGCAGGCTGGCCTGCTGCGTTGGCCGGGGCGCGGCCTGCGCCGGGGCCGCGGTCCACGGCGTTCCGCCAGGCACCTGAACGGCGGTCGCGGATTGCACCGGGGCCGACGGCCGAACGGCAGGCACTTGACCGGGCATCGCTTGGGCATCGCCCGCCCCCGAAACCGCGCCCGGTGCGGGCCGCGCATCGACCGGCGCCACACGGTCCGCTTCGACCTGGCCCAGCGACCGCGGCGTCTGGCCGACGATTTGTACCCGCTGCGGCAAAGGCGCGGCACCGGCCCCTTGACCGCTCAAGCCGGCGGCTTCGGTCGACGACGCCGGCTCGCCCGGGGCCGCCGCGGGCGCTGCTGGCGCTCCTTGGGTGCCGACCATTGGCCGGGCTTGCTGCTCCAATCCGGTCAATCGGAAATCGACATCGGCGACCAATCGGTCGACCCGCTGGGTCAACTGTCCCAAGTTGAAAGCCAATTCCTCGATCCGGCCCGTCACATCGCGAAGGTCGCTTTCCAGGGAATCAAGGCGAACGCCGATGCGGGCGACAGCGTTGGCCGGCAGATTGCCCGCCCCGCCACTTGCACCGGCGCTGGCGGGAACTTCAGCGGCGGAAACCGCGCCCGGCCCGCGGACCACCATCTTCGACAACGTCTGAATATCGCGCTCGAGCCGTTCCAAACGCTGGGACAGGGCCTGGGCGTCCTGCGCCGCCAGTGGTCCGGGTGCTAGCCACAACAGCCCCAGAAACAGGGCAAAAGCGACAGTTTTGATCACGCGCATAGGCTGGTTTGCCTCTCCTGTTCGCATGCTCGCCGCCCCCCGTCATCGCCCCCTTGGTGCCTCGAATTCTAGGCAAAACTAAGGCGCTTGCCCATCCCGCATTCGCGGCCGGGCAAGCGCCTTGTTCGTTTCCGTCGTGCGGGCTTAGCTGCCGCCGGCAACCACCGTCACGCCGCGCCGGTTTTGCGACCAAGCGGATTCGTCGGAGCCCAAGGCGACCGGGCGTTCCTCGCCGTAGGACACGGTCTTGATGCGGCTGGCATCGACGCCCTGGAACACCAGGTAATCCTTCACCGCATTGGCCCGCCGCGCACCCAACGCCAAGTTGTATTCGCGGGTCCCGCGTTCATCGGCATGACCTTCGATCGTGACCGAGACCGAGGAGAACTTTTTCAACCACGCGGCTTGGCGGTTGAGGGTTTCCCGCTGATCCGGTTCGACGTCGAAACGGTCAAAGGAGAAGAACACACGATCACCAACGTCGACCACGAACTGATCTTTCAAGGCCAAGGGGGCAGCCGCGGGCAACGGGGTGATGGTGCTGGTCCCGCCGGCGCCACCGCCGCCGGAACCGGACGCGCCGGCGCCGGATTCGGGCGTTGATTCACAGGCCGAGACGACCAAAGCAAGGGCGGCGACCATTCCAAGAACTTTAAAGCGCATGAAGTCCCCCATTCGTCGGGTGTTGAGGCTACGGATCGATGCAACGCGCCAGCATGCCTCCTACGCATACCTTCGAATGCACCGCGCGGCTGCCGTCAGCGGCAGCGGTCCCAAAAAAAGCAGGCCATCAGGCCTTTCGCTTAGCTGTCTTAACGGTTAAGCCGCCTGATTCCAAGTAGTTTTTCTGCTGCGCGAAAGGGATTCGGCCGGTTCGTTCCGCCCGCCTGAAACGGGGCGTCGCGCGAAACACGGCACGCCCCTCACGGGATCAGCGGCGACCAGGCCGGGTCCGATGCGTCGAGCGGCGTGGAAATCTGACGTTCGTTGTGGCCGGTCAGATCGACCGACCACAGTTTCGACGTGCCACCCGTGCCGTCCTTGTTGGTCTTGCCCTTGCGATAATAGATCAATACCCGGCCATTGGGCGACCAGGTCGGCCCCTCGATCTTGAAATCCTCTGCCAATAGACGCTCGCCGGATCCGTCGGGTTTCATCACGCCGATGAAAAACCGCTTATTGGCCAGCTTGGTAAAGGCGATCAGATCGCCGCGCGGCGACCACACCGGCGTGGCGTAACGGCCGCGCCCGAAGCTGATCCGCTGCACGCTCTTGCCCCGGGAATCCATGACATAGAGCTGCTGGCTGCCGCCGCGATCCGAATTGAACACCACCTGACTGCCATCGGGTGAAAAGCTGGGCGACGTGTCAATGGCCGAATGGTAGGTCAGCTGACGGACGACTCGGGTACGCAGATCCATGACATAGATTTCGGAATTGCCGTCCTTGGCCATGCTCATGATGATGCGCTTACCGTCCGGCGAAAACCGGGGCGCGAAAGTCATGCCCGGAAAATCGCCGAGAACTTCCTGGCGTCCGGTGTCGATGTTGAAGATGTAGACCCGGGGGTTGTTCCGGTAATAGGACATGTAGGTGATTTCTTGCAGCGTCGGCGAAAAACGGGGGGTCAGAACCAGGGTCGAGCCGTCGGTCAGGAAACGGTGGTTCTCGCCATCCTGGTCCATGATCGCCAATCGCTTTCCGAAGGGATTCAGGCGGTTGCGGCCGACCCCTTTAGAATCCTTGGAATGTTCGGCGACATAGACGATCCGCGTGTCGAAATACCCGTCCTCCCCGGTGATCCGCTTGTAGATCGCATCGGAGATGATATGCGCCACCCGCCGCCAGTTGTCGGGCACCGTGAAGTAAGCCAGACCGATCATCTGCTGTTCGGAGAACACGTCCCACAGGCGGAATTCGACGCGCAATCGGCCGTCCGGGACCATTTCCGTGCGGCCCTGAACCAGGGCCTGCGCGTTGATCACCCGCCAATCGCCGAACCTTGGCACCGTATTAAGCGCCCCGGCCGACTGGATGAAGGCCCTGCGGTCGATCGGCCGGAACAGGCCCGAACGCTCAAGGTTGCTGCCGATGACCCGGGCAAGGTCCCGGCCGTAGCGCGCCGCCACGCCCTGCGCGCCGACAAAGTCGGTGATCGCGATGGGCAGCGGTTCGACCTTGCCGCGGGTGATGTCGATGGTGATCTCGGCCTCAGCGCCGCGACCGGCCACCAAGGCAGCCAGCAGAAACACCGCCGCCAGGAAAGTTCGGGGGAAGGATCGGCCGGAATTCATGGGCTCTATGGTCATCACAGCATCCCGCTTGGGTCAAACACGAACTTAAGGTCTTTCCACACCTGGTATTTGGCGGGCGGAAGATCGAACTTGTTGCATCTTGGATCGAGCACGGCGCGCCTGGCGGCCTCAACCGCGACCTGGAAGTACCGGTCGGTCAGCATGCGCGTCCGGTCCGCGACCTCGACCGACAAGACCGAGCCATCCGGATTGAGCGTCAGGCTCAATTCCGGGCGCAGTTGCTCGGCGCCGGGGGCGCCGAACGGCGGCGACCAGCATTTCGAGACCTGCTTGCGGATCATCGACCGCCATTGGTCGATCTCCAGTTGCGAAACCTTCTTGCTCGGGTCGAACTTGATGGCGCTGGACTGGTTCAACACGCTGCGAATGCGCGCCATGGTGTCGTCCTTGGGCTTTACTTCAGGCTTGTCCTCGGCTTCTTCCTCCGC
>JANQIJ010000009.1 GCA_028282185.1 Rhodospirillales bacterium | reverse complement strand
CATACGGTGTTCGTCATCTCCTGGGTCAACCCGGACGCCAGCCTCAGCCACAAGGGGTTCGAGGACTACCTGCTGGACAGCCCATTTGATGAACGAATTCTTGGGCTGCAGGTCCAGGACGTAGAACTTGTTGATCCAGGGCGGCACGATCAGAAGCGGCCGCCGGGCGACCTTGTCCGTCGCCGGATCGTATTGCAGCAACTGCATCAGGTCGTTCTGGAAGACCACCTTGCCGGGGCTGATGGCGACGTTTTCGCCAAGCGTGAAGGCCTCCGTGTCGGTCATCGAAATGCGCAGCTGGCCGTGACCTTTTTCCAGGTCTTCCAACAGATGGTCCAACCCCTTCATCAAGTTCTCGCCCTTGGTCTCAACCGTCCGCTCCAGGACCTTGGGGTTGGTCGCGACGAAGTTGGTCGGCGCCAGGGCGTTGACCCATTGTCGGGTGTAGAAATCGACCTTTTCCTGGGTCTTCTGGTCCAGGCCATCGACGTCGCGGACCGTCTTTCGCATCCAATCGGAGGTCAGCAGATAGGATTGCTTCAGCGTGTCGAACAGGGCGTTTTCCTGCCAGGCCTTGTCCTTGAATCGGCGGTCGTCCTTGGGCGGTTCGACCACGGGATCGGCGGTTTCCCCGGCCAGGCGCTTCGACGCCGCCTGCCAGATTTCCGCATAGCCCTGCCACAGCTGGCTTTGTGCCTGGGCCAGCTTTTCAGGATCCTTCAGCATTGCCGCGCCCAATTCGAAGAACGCCTTGCCGATGACCATAGGGTCCGGCACCTGGAACCCGTGCTGGTCGGCCTGACGCTCCCAAAAAGCGGCCATCACCCGCTGGCAGCGTTCTGAAATCGCCTGCGCGGTTTTCTGCGCCTCCTCCATGTCCAGGGCCGGCCGGGCGTCCCCCCTGCCGGCGACATGATCCGTGGTCTTGTTGGCGGTCTTGCTGTCGGGTTTGGCGGCGGTGTCCTGGGGCATGGCGGTCGTCCCTTCGATGGCGCGGGCCAGGCAGTCTAGCGCGCCCGGCGGGCGGGTGCCACGTCCCAATCGATGGATAGGCTACCCGCAGAACGGGCTTTCGCTGGCCTGACCCGCCCGCTACAAGCGAGGGACCATGAAGGACAAGCAATGACCGACCGCGCCGCCCACTTGAGCCTGCCGCAAGGGCTGGCGCTTGCCCTGCTCGTCCTGGCGATCGGCCTGCTGCTGGTGCCGGGGGCGGAAGGCGCAGACCGCCGGGTCCTGCAGGGCGCGGCCCTGACGCTGTTCGCCATGGGCTTCTTCGCCACCGGCGCCCTGCCGGAATTCGTCACCGGGCTGGCGTTCTTCGCCGCCGCCGCCTTGTTGGCCGTGGCGCCGCCGGCGGTGATCTTCGCCGGCTGGACCTCGACCGCCTTGTGGCTAACCATTGGCGGGCTGATCCTGGGGATCGCCGTCAACCGCACGGGCCTGGGCGCCCGCCTGGCCCGCCGCCTGACCCGCCTGTTCGGACCGACCTACGGCAACCAGGTGGCGGCCATGGTCGTCGTCGGCTTGGCGCTTTCCTTCGTCATGCCGTCGACCATGGGGCGGATCATCCTGCTCATGCCGGTGGCCCTGGCGCTGGCCGACCGCCTGGGCCTGGAAGAAGGGCGACCCGGCCGCTACGGCCTGGTGATCGCCGCCGCCTGGGGAACCTGGATGCCGTCGACCGCGATCCTGCCGGCCAACGTGCCCAACATGGTCTTGGCGGGCGTTTCGGAAACGCTGTACGACCTGCCGACGACCTATGGCAGCTATCTGTTGCTGCACTTTCCGGTGACGGGGTTCCTCAAGGCCATCGCGATCTACATCGTCGTCCGCCTGACCTTCCGGGACGAAGCCCACTTGGCGCCGGAGATCCAGCCGCGAACGAAGATGAGCCGCGACGAACGGGTGCTGGCCTGGGTCCTGGGCGTGACGCTGGTCGTCTGGGCGCTGGATTTCTGGCACGGAATCTCACCCAGCTGGATCGCTTTGGCGGCGGCAGTGGTCTGTTTCCTGCCGGGGTTCCGCTTGCTGCCGCCCGACGACTTCAACGCCAAGTTCAACACGGCGTCCGCGATCTATATCGCCGCCGTGCTGTCGGTTTCCGCCGTCGTCGTCGATACCGGCTTCGGCGATTGGCTGGGCCGGGCGATGATCGATCACCTGCCCTTGGAACCGGGCCAGACAGGGGGCAACTTCGCCGCCCTGATCGGGCTCGGTACCCTGACCGGGATGCTGACCACGGCGCCCGGCGTCGCCGCGATCCTGGGCCCCTTCGCTCAGGATCTGGCACAGGCGGCGGGGTTCGACCTGGCCACCGTGCTGATGACCCTGGTCGTCGGCTATTCGACGGTGATCCTGCCCTATCAGGTGCCGCCCCTGATCATCGCCCTGCAATTGGGCGGCGTGCCGCTGGCGCCGGCGGCGCGGTTCAGCCTGGCCCTGGCGGGTCTGACCGTGATCGCCCTGATGCCGGTGAACTTCCTGTGGTGGCGCTTCCTGGGCTATCTTTAAGACATGTCCACTGGCCCTTTCACCGACGGCGCACCCTTGCAATTGATCAGCACGATCGACTGCCCGGTCTGCGGCCACCGGGCGGATGAGCGCATGCCGACCGATCAATGCGTCTATTTCTATCAATGCATGGAATGCGGCCAGCTGTTGAAACCGGAACCGGGGGATTGCTGCGTGTTCTGTTCCTACGGCTCGGTGCCCTGCCCACCAAAACAAGTGACCGGACGATAATCGAAGGACGCCGCTCATGCCGACCTATACCTGTTCCGCCCGCCGGGGCCTGCTCGACACCGACAAAAAGGCCGCCGTCGCCCGCGCCATCACCCTGGCCCATTCGGAAATCACCGGCGCGCCGAGCCATTTCGCGCAAGTCATCTTCGAGGACGTGGCCCAGGGCAATCATTTCATCGGCGGCGTGCCACTGGCGCATGACCATGTTTTCGTCTACGGCCGCATCCGCGACGGCCGCGCCGCGGTGGACCGCAAGGCCTTGATCCAACGCCTGACCGACGACGTCGGACGGGCCGCCGGGGTCGATGGCTTCGCGGTCTGGGTCTATCTCTTGGAACTGCCGGCCGCCGCCATGGTCGAATTCGGCCACATCCTGCCGCAGGCCGGGGAAGAGCCAGAATGGACCCAGGCCCTGCCGGACGGCGACCGCGGCCGCATGGCGGCGATCCAGGACCGGCTTGGGGATTGAGCGGCGCGGCGCGAAATCAAATGCCGCCGATCGGGGTATCTTCCTCGGTCGAGCGGTATTTGTATTGCAGACCGACCGCCATGCCCTTTAAGCGCGGCATGATCGCCAGGGTAAGGATCGTGCCCAGTGGGATCCATATCAAGAGGTGAACCAAAACGCTGGGTT
>JANQIJ010000403.1 GCA_028282185.1 Rhodospirillales bacterium | reverse complement strand
CTTGAGCGCGCCGCAGCCGACAAGCGCATCGCCCGACCAGACAGACCAAAAGGTCACTTCGGGCGCCGCCAGTCCCGTCAGGTCCAGGGCGTAGATGCTGCCTGCGGGCGTGACTTCCGCCATGTGGTCCAGATGAGCGCGGATCAGGCTCTGGATGGCAGCGCCGCCCAGGTCGTCGACGCGAATGTCGAGGTCTGTCGGGTGGTTAGTCGTCATATGCCATCAAGGCGTTGAACGGCACGTCCAGCTTGTCGCGGCCCTTCAGGAAAGTCAGTTCGATGAGGCTGGTGGCGCCGACCACGTTCGCGCCCGCATCGCGCAAAAGCTTGACCGACGCCGCCATTGTTCCGCCTGTGGCCAATAGGTCGTCCATCACCACGACGCGCTGACCCGGGGCGATCGCGTCCTTCTGAATTTCGATCACGTCGGTGCCGTATTCCAAGTCGTACTCGTAGCTTATGCAGTCGCCCGGCAGCTTGCCCTTCTTGCGCACCATGATGAAGCCGCAGCCGAGGCGCGAGGCGAGTGGCGCCGCCGTGAGGAAGCCGCGCGACTCGATCCCGGCCAAAAGGTCCGGTTTGTGGCCGCTGACGATCCGCGCCAGGCGGCCGAGCGCGACCTGCCAGGCATCGCCATGGGCCAGCAAGGTCGAGATGTCGTAGAACAGGATGCCGGGCTTGGGGAAATCGGGCACGCCGCGAATGTGGTCTTTAAGGTCCATGGGGTAAGCTCGCTGAATTGATTTCGAAGAGGCGGGTGGTCATCCTATGAATTGACGTACAGCCGCGCAATCGAGTCCTATGGCAGCAGTTCGCAAGGGAGGATCGATCATGGTGACGCCCGGCACGCGTGTGTTCCATCGAGAGCTAAGGGCCGATTTGCCCGTCGCCGTCGGGGGCGAAGGCATTTATTTGATCGACGAGGCGGGCAAGCGTTATCTCGACGCCTCGGGCGGGGCGGCGGTGTCCTGCCTGGGCCATGGCGATGCCGACGTGATCCAGGCGATCAAGGACCAGTTGGACCGGGTCGCCTTTGCCCATACCGGTTTCCTCACCTCGCGCCCGGCCGAGGAGTTGGCGGCGTTCCTGGTCGAGGCCGCGCCCAAGGACGCGGGCGGCGCCGCCATTGCCATGGCCTATTTCGTATCCGGCGGGTCCGAGGCGGTGGAGGCGGCATTGAAGATGGCGCGGCAGTATCATCTGGAGCGCGGCCGCCCGGAACGCAACCGGATCATCGCCCGGCAGCAGAGCTACCACGGCAATACCCTGGGCGCGCTTGCCGTCGGCGGCAACGTCTGGCGGCGCGAGCCCTACAAGGAAATGCTGATGCCGGTGTCGCATGTCGCGCCCTGCTATCCCTATCGCGGCCGGCGCGAAGACGAGGGCGAAGAAGACTACGGCCGCCGCGTCGCTGATGAGCTGGATGTGGAGATCGAGCGCCTTGGGCCGCGCAACGTCGCCGCCTTCATCGCCGAAACCGTGGGCGGCGCCACGGCTGGGGTGCTGACGCCCGTGCCCGGCTACTTCAAGCGGATCCGGGAAATTTGCGACGCCCATGACGTGTTGTTGATCTTGGACGAGGTGATGTGTGGCATGGGCCGCACGGGAACCCTGTTCGCTTGCGAACAGGACGGCGTCGTTCCGGATATCATCTGTATCGCCAAGGGCCTGGGCGCGGGGTACCAGCCGATCGGCGCGACCCTGGTCTCGGCCGAGGTCTATGGCGCCTTCGCCGGCGGCAGTGGCGCGTTCCAGCACGGCCATACCTATATGGGGCACCCGACGGCCTGCGCTGCCGCCCTGGCGGTTCAGCGCAAGGTCCGCGATCAAGGCCTGTTGGCCAACGTCCGGGCCATGGGGGAGAAAATTTCCGCGGGCCTGCATGACCGTTTCGGCAATCACCCGAACGTCGGCGACATTCGTGGCCGGGGCCTGTTCCAGGCGATCGAGCTGGTCGCGGACCGGGCGACCAAGGCGCCGCTCGACCCGACGCTCAAGGTCCACAGCCGGATCAAACGGGCGGCCCTGGACCGGGGTCTGATCTGTTATCCCGGCGGCGGCACGGCGGACGGGGTGCGGGGCGATCATGTGATGTTGGCCCCGCCGTTCATCATCGATGCGGCCCAGGTCCATGAGATGATCCACCTTCTGGGCGCGGCGGTCGATGCGGCGCTGGACGACGCCGGGGTCGGATGACGGAGCGGGTTCGCCGCGCCAATCGCCGCCTGAGCGGCGAAGATCCCGCTGCCGGACCCAGGTCCAACCGCCTAAAGATGCAGGGTGGTGGCCAGTTAGGTCGGAATTGTGTAGGGTTTTCGAATGCGCGGTTCGCTCATGTCATTGATAGCCTGTTTTTTCATTCTAGGCCCCGGTGTGGCGTTCGGGCAGCAAACCATCAAGATCGCCACCGGCAGCAACACCGGTATCTACATCTCGCTGGGCAAGGCGATCTGCGAGGCGCTGAACGCCCGGGCCACGGGCCTGACGTGTGAATATCAGGCGTCGAAAGGATCGCTCGCCAATTTGGTCGCCCTGAAACGCGGCGAGGTTGAATTGGGTATTGTTCAGTCCGACGTGCAATACCAGGCCGTGACCGGCACCGGCACCTTTGCCAAGATCGGCAAGCAATCCGGGTTGCGGTCCTTGTTTTCGGCCCATTCGGAGGCGCTTGCCGTGGCCGTTCGCCCAGGCACGGGAATCGAGGATCTGGATGACCTCGCCGGCCACCGGCTGGACATCGGTCCGATCAAATCGGGCACGAACCTGACGATGCGTCTGTTGTTCAGGTACATGGGCTGGTCGCGCAAGAGTTTTCGCGCCCTGTCCTTGCTAGAGATCAACAAGCAGCAACCGGCGCTTTGCGCCGGGGAGGTCGATGCCACGGCGTTCCTTGCCGGCCATCCCAATTCGCAGACCAACACGCTGATCGCCAATTGCAACGCGCGGCTGCTCGATGTCGAGGGACCGGCGATCGATCGGCTGATCGCCGACAACCCCTATTATGTCCGCGCCTTGGTTCCCCTGGATGCCTATGTGCGCCTCGGCTACGAAGTCGGCACCATCGGTCTGTTGGCGACGGTGATGTCGACGGACAAGGTCGATCCTCGAGTAACCTATCTGGTGACCAAGGCGGTGTTCGAGAACCTGGACTACATCCGCCGCCAGCGTGGGTCCTTCAAACGCCTGCATCCCCTGGAAATGGCGCGCAAGGGAATGACCGCGCCGCGCCACCGCGGCGCCGAACGCTACTTGCGCGAAGCCGGCCGGCTGTAGCCATGACCGGCCATTTCCGAGGTCGGCGGGGGCCTAGGGCCTAAGCGGTTGGCCTCGATGACGGATGTGCTACACTTGCCCACGTCGAGAACGCCAAGATTAAGGAAAACCATGGTTCTCAACGGGAGGAGCATTCGGCGTCCGCGTCGGTTCGCGTTTGACCGGCCCCTTCGCCGCGCCAACCCGTTCGGCGGCGCAGGTTTCATGAAAACAGCGTTCTGCCCGGCGTCCACGTTCCGCGCGGCGTTCGATTCCCGCTGCCCGTGTCCCGGTCCGGGACGCGGTCGGCGGCGTTTGCATCATTGACCATCACCCTGAACGGTGAACCCCGTTCGTCAATCCAAGGAGGCAAGGAGGATAGAATGACCTTGAAGAAGACATTGATCGGCTCGGTCGCCGCGGTGGCCGTCGTGCTGGCCTTCACCAGCGCGCCGCAGACCGCCAAGGCAGCGGATTTCGTGACCATCGGCACTGGCGGTGTGACCGGTGTGTATTACCCGACCGGCGGCTCGATCTGCCGTCTGGTCAACAAGAACCGCAAGAAGCACGGCGTTCGTTGCTCCGTTGAATCGACCGGTGGTTCGATCTTCAACATCAACGCGATCCGCGCCGGCGACCTGGACATGGGCGTGGCCCAGTCCGACTGGCAGTTTCATGCCTATAACGGCACGTCCAAATTCAAGGACCAGGGCCCGTTCAAGGAACTGCGCGCCATCTTCTCGGTCCATCCGGAACCGGTCACCGTGGTCGCCCGCGCCGATGCCGACGTTAAGGGGATCAACGACCTGAAGGGCAAGCGGGTCAATATCGGCAACCCGGGTTCGGGCACCCGAGGCACCTGGGAAGTGATGGAAAAGGCCTTGGGCTGGCAGCGTTCGGATCTCGCCCTGGCGTCGGAATTCAAGTCCGGTGAACAGTCGCAGGCGCTCTGCGACAACAAGATCGACGTGTTCTTCTGGCTGGTCGGCCACCCGTCGGGCAACACCAAGGAGGCCATGACCACCTGTGATGCCCGCCTGGTCACCGTCGATACGGCGCCGATCGCCAAACTGGTCGAGGAGAAGCCCTATTATCGCTGGGCGACGATCCCGGGCGGCATGTATCGCGGCAATCCGAACGACACCAAGACCTTCGGCGTCGGCGCAACCTTCGTCGGCACGTCCAAGACCAAGGACAGCGTGGTCTATGAAGTGGTCAAGGCCGTGTTCGAGAACTTCGACACCTTCAAGAAGCTGCATCCCGCCTTTGCCAACTTGAAGAAAGAGGAAATGGTCAAGGACTCGCTGTCCGCGCCGCACCACGCGGGCGCTGCCAAGTACTACAAGGAAGCCGGCTTGATGTAGCAGCCGGGTAACCACCGATCGCCCGCCGGGGTGAACCTCGTCGCCCCGGCGGATTCGGTCGCCAGTTTGGCATGAACAAGGGTCGGAAAGACCGAGGACGAAAACGACAAACGGCAATTGAACCAGCAAACATGAGAACGGCATCAAACTGCCGCAGCGCCTAAACCGGCAAAGACCGGCAACCGCGTAGGTTTGTAGGTATCAGGGGGATTAAGAACATGAGCGAGCAAACGCCCGCCGCGCCGGAAGCCGACGTTGCCGACCGCAGTGCGGCCGACGATATCGTCGCCGCCGCCGAAACCGGCGCGCGCAATCCGGGGCCAGCCATCGCCGCCGTGATCGCCGGGATTCTGTTGGCCTGGGCGATCTTTCAGGTCTGGATCGCCTCGCCGCTGCCGATCATGATGGCGGATTTCATCCCGCTGTTGAACAATTCGCACACCCGCCCGGCGCATCTGGGCTTTGCGATCTTTCTGACCTTCCTGATTTTTCCGGCGACGAAACGCTCGCCGCGCGACCATATTCCGATTCAAGATTGGCTGCTCGGCGCGGCCGCGGCTTGGTGCGCGCTGTATCTTGCGGTTTTTGCCGACCAGATCGCCGAGCGGCCGGGTCTGCCCAACACGGCGGACCTGGTTCATTCGGGACTTGGCCTTGTCCTGTTGCTGGAAGCGGCGCGGCGCGCCCTCGGACTGCCGCTGGTGATCGTCGCCGGCGTGTTCCTGGTCTATATCTTCTTTGGCGAATACGCGCCCGACGTGATTCGATGGAAGGGCGCGACCCTCGAACGCGCCATGTCGCATTTGTGGATCACTCAGGAAGGCGTGTTCGGCGTCGCCTTGGGCGTTTCGACCTCCCTCGTCTTCATTTTCGTCTTGTTCGGCGGTCTGTTGGAACGGGGCGGCGCCGGCAACTATTTCATCCAGGTCTCTTTCGCCCTGATGGGACATTTCCGGGGCGGCCCGGCCAAGGCGGCCGTGGTGTCGTCGGCGATGACCGGTCTGATTTCCGGCTCGTCCATCGCCAACGTGGTGACCACCGGCGTGTTCACCATCCCGTTGATGCGCAAGGTCGGGTTCCCGGCGGAAAAGGCCGGTGCGGTCGAGGTCGCGTCATCGACCAACGGCCAACTGACGCCGCCGGTCATGGGGGCGGCGGCCTTCCTGATGGTCGAATATGTCGGCATCAGCTATGTCGAGGTCATCAAGCATGCCTTCCTGCCGGCGATCATTTCCTATATCGCCCTGGTCTATATCGTCCATCTGGAGGCCATGAAGGCCGGGATGAAGGGCCTCAAGCGCATCGACAAGCCGACCTTGGCGCAGCGTTTGCTCGTCTGGACGACGGTGCCCGTGGGTCTGATCGTCCTTGGCGCCGTGGTCTATTACGGGTTCGGTTGGACCAAGGAAGCGATGGGCGGTGCGACGCCCTGGATCGCCGCCGCGGTCCTGGTCGCCGCCTATGCCGCCCTGGTCAGATACGCCGCCAACTACAAGGAACTGGGCATCATGAAGGCGGTCGACGTGCTGCCGGAAACGGGGCCGACGGTAAAGGCGGGGTTGTACTTCCTGCTGCCCGTCGGGTTGCTGATGTGGTGCCTGCTGGTCGAGCGGTTCTCGCCGGGCCTGAGCGCCTTTTGGGCCGTCGTCTTCAAGGTCTTCATGCTGTTGACCCAGCGGCCGTTGCAGTCGTTCTTCCGGGGCAACGGCGCGGGACCAGAAACCTGGGCCGAGAGCTTCCACGACCTTCGCATCGGCATGATCAACGGCGCGCGCAACATGGTCAGCATCGGCGTCGCCACGGCGACGGCGGGGATCGTCGTCGGCGCCATCACCCTGACACCGATCAGCCAGGTCATCACCGAGGTCATGGAAATCCTCTCCGGCGGCAACCTGATGATCCTGCTGCTGCTTACCGCCGTGGCCTGCATTATTCTGGGCATGGGTCTGCCGACAACGGCGAACTACATCGTCGTCTCGTCGCTGATGGCCCAGGTTATCGTCACGGTCGGCGCCAATAACGGCCTGATCGTGCCGTTGATCGCGGTGCACCTGTTCGTCTTCTACTTCGGAATTCTGGCGGATGACACGCCACCGGTGGGCCTGGCCGCCTATGCGGCGGCGGCGGTATCCGGCGGCGATCCGATCAAGACCGGCGTCCAGGGTTTCGCCTACGACATCCGCACGGCGATCCTGCCGTTCATGTTCATCTTCAACACGGAACTCTTGTTGATCGGCATCGAGGGGCCCTTGCACCTGTTGACCGTGGTCGTCACCGCGGTCATAGCGGTCCTTTTATTCGCGGCGGCGACACAGGGGTTCTTCCTGGTTCGCAGCCGGGCCTGGGAGACGATGGCACTTTTGCTTGTCGCCTTCACGCTGTTCCGACCCGGGTTCTGGATGGACATGATCCAACCGCCCTTGGAATCGGTGCCGGCGGCCGAAATCGAACAGGTTGCCGAGGGCATGGGCGACAACGTGCAGATGCGGATCCGTGTGAAGGGCGAGACCCTGGAAGGCGATGCCGTCGACAAAACGGTGATGTTGCCGCTGGGGCCCAAGGCCGAAGGCAAGGAGAGGTTGAAGTTCGCCGGCCTTGAACTGCGCGACGAGGACGGCAAGAAGCTGGTCGATGTGGTCGTGTTCGGCAGCGCCGCGGAAAAACAAAAGATCGATTTCGATTGGGAGGTTGTTTCGGTCGAGCGGGAAACAGATCGTATGCCCAAGCATATCATGTATCTGCCGGCCTTCGCCCTGCTCATCGTGATCGTTTTGGCACAGCGGGCGCGGCGTCCCAGGGAGCAACCGGCAGCGGCTTAAGCAAAGGGAGGGTGACATGTATAACGACATTCTGCTTGCCGTCGACTTGGCCGATGACACCTCTTGGAGCAAGTCGGTGCCCGCGGCGGTCGACCTCAGCCGCTGTTATGACGCGAAGCTCCATGTCATGTGCGTCGTGCCCGATTTCGGCATGACCCTGGTGGCCAGTTTCTTTCCGGAAGATTATGAAAAAAACGCATTGGCCGAAGCCAAGAAGCGCCTGCATGAGTGGTCCAAAGACAATCTGCCGGTAGACTTGCCGGTCCAGCATGTCGTCGGCCACGGCAAGCCTTATGACGAGATCATCCGCGTGGCGAATGAGATCGACTGCGACCTGATTGTCATCGGCGCCTTGCGAGCGGACAACGCGGGTTATGAGTTGGGCCCGACGGCCGCCCGGGTTCTACGCCATGCCAAGCAGTCGGTGCTGGTCGTCCGCAACTAGAGCATTTCAATCTAGACATGACACGTTCTAGGTCACGCGATGCGGGCCGAACGACACATATTGAAACGCCCGGCGCGGGATACCCCGGCCGGGCGTTTCGCATTGACGGCGGAAATCGGTTACTTGGCCGCTTTGATATACTCGATGATCAGTTTGCGTTGATCGGCCTTTTTCAGGCCCGGATAGGCCATCTTGGTATTGCCCTTCATGCCGGTGTATTCCTGCAGCCACTTCTTCGGCTTGGTGAGGAAGGCGTCCAGGTTCGCTTCGTCCCAAACCAAGCCCTTTTCACTGGCCGCTTTCAACAACTTTGAATAGCGGCTTGCCTTGAAGCCATCGGCCGAGGCGGCCTTGCGCCCGATGATGCCGTGCAGAGACGGGCCGATTTTGTGTTTTCCGGCTACGACCGTATGGCACTGCAGGCAGCGGTTCTTCTTGAATGCCTTTTTTCCCTCATCGGCGGAAACCGGGGGAACATAAAGCAGGAAGGCCGCGGCAAGGGCGGCAATGGGGAAGACTACGCGGTTGTGGGCTGTCATGTTCGGGACCTTTGTCTGTTTTTGATCAACATCATTGTTGTTCGGCTGAGGCGTTGGCCTCAAGTCTAACGAGGACAATCCGGCTGCGCCACCCCAAGCGGCCTGGCATTATTTGCAAACCGGGCGATGAGGCGCAACCGTGATGTCGTGGCGGCCTTGGTTGCCAGGGACCCTGCCAGAGCCATATAATCACCGGCCCGGCGCCACGGCTCCGGCAACAATTTAGGGTGAGACAATCCATGACGGCGGACGACCTGTCGCAGGCGGATGTGCAACGGTTGCTTGCGGCGCCGACCGTCGAGGCCCGCGCGCAGACTGCGGAGAAAATCGCCCGGGCATTCGATCCGACGACCTTGAGCGCCGCCGAAAGGTCCCTCGCCGAAGCCATCTTTCGCCTGATGCTGAACGACGCGGAAGTGCGCGTCCGCCTGGCCCTTGCCGAAAACCTGAAAGAGAACCGACAGGTGCCGCATGACGTGGCCGTGGCATTGGCCAGCGACGTCGGTCAGGTGGCGTTGCCCATGGTCGAATTTTCGCAAGTCCTCACCGACGACGACCTGGTCGCGATTATCGTCAGCCAAAACGCGGCCAAGCAGATCGCGGTGGCCGGCCGGGCGGCGGTTTCCGAGGACGTTTCCCGGGCCCTTGTGGACAGCGGCAACGAGGGGGCGGTGACTCGCCTGGTCGAGAACGAGGGCGCGGAGATCGCCGAATCGACGTTCCACAAAGTGGTTGATGTCTTTGGTGAGCGGCCG
>JANQIJ010000383.1 GCA_028282185.1 Rhodospirillales bacterium | reverse complement strand
AACCGCGCCAACATGCCCGCAGCGACGCTGAGGTCCAGGCCCAGCGCCCCGGCCACGGCCAGCACGGCCAACGTGTTCATCACCCAATGGGCGCCCGGCACGCCGACCCGATAACGCAGGTTCTGCCCACAGACCCGGGCCTGGACGCAGGAACCCTGGGCCTCGACACGGACGTCGAGCAACCGGGCTTCGGCCTCGACATGATGGCCAAAAGGCAAAATACGCGCGACGCCGGCGGTGCCGGCCCGGGCAACCAGATGGTCGTACATGCGGTTGTCCCGGTTCAGTACGGCAATGCCGCCGGGCTCGAGCCCGTCAAATATTTCCGCCTTGGCGTCGGCGATGCCTTCGATCCCATCGAAGTTTTCGATATGGACCTTCTCGATGGCGGTGATCAGGGCGATATGCGGCCGCCCCATGCGGCTCAGCGGGCCGATCTCGCCGGCGTGGTTCATGCCCATTTCCAGAACCGTGAAATCCGCTTCACGGGGCAGACGGGCAAGTGTCAGGGGCAGGCCCCAATGGTTGTTCAGATTGCCTTCGGAGGCATGGGTGAGTCCGGCACGCCCGAGCACCAGGGAAAGCGCGTCCTTGGCGCCGGTCTTGCCGACGCTGCCGGTGACGCCGACGACCTTGGCGCCCGAGCGGTCGCGCGCGGCGCGGCCCAAATCTTCCAGGGCGCGGGTCGTATCGGCAACCCTGAGGGCCGGCGCGTCAGGCGGGACGGCGTCGCTGTCGGCGTTGACGACAACGGCTGCAGCCCCCTTGTCCAAGGCTTCGGCGGCGAACCGGTGACCGTCGGTGGCGATGCCGTGGATGGCGACGAACAGATCGCCGGGTTGTAATGTCCGGGTATCGATGGAAACACCCGTCGCCGTCCAATCGCCGCCATCTTTGCCAAACACCGGGCGCCCCCCGGTGGCCGCGGCCGCCCGGGTCCCCGTCCAAAGCTGAAAAATGCGGTTGTTCGGCGCCATACAGTTCATCCCTCGACCGCCCCGGCGGCGTCATCCAACGCGCGACGCGCCTCTTCCCGGTCGTCGAACGGCAGCACCCGGTCGCCGACGACCTGACCCCGCTCATGCCCTTTGCCGGCGATTACCAGGACATCTCCGGCACCCAGCGCGCCGATGGCCGCGACGATGGCCCGGCGGCGGTCGCCTTGCTCCTCGGCCCCGGAAGCTGCGGCCAATATCTCGGCCCGAATGTCGGCCGGGTCTTCGCCGCGCGGGTTGTCGTCGGTGACCCAGACGCGATCGGCCAGGTCACTGGCGACGCGGCCCATTTCCGGACGCTTGCCCCGGTCGCGGTCGCCGCCACAGCCAAAGACCGCCGCCAGGGCGCCCTTGGCGTGCGGCCGGAGCGCCTGCAGCGCGTTGGCCAAGGCATCCGGGGTATGGGCATAGTCCACATAGACGGCGGCGCCCGCGGCCGTTTCGCCAACCAATTCCAGGCGCCCGGGCGCGCCCGACAGATTTTCCAGCGCGGAAAGCCCGGTCTCGGCATCGACGCCGGTTTCCATTGCCAGGGCCAGGGCGCAAAGCGCGTTCAACGCCTGGAACCGGCCGGCCAGGGGCAACGCCAGATCACGCGCCCGCCCGTCGATCACCAGGTTCAGATCCTGTCCGGCAGCGGTCGGACGAACATCGACCAAGCGGAAGCGATCCCCGCCGGCGCCATAAGTCGCAACCGCCAGGCCGCGTGCGCGGGCAGCGTCGATCACCCGGGACGCGCGGCCATCGTCGGCGCAGATCACCGCCGTTCCGGATTTGTTAATCAATTCTCCGAATAATCGCTGCTTAGCTGCCAGATATGCCTCTTCCGTCCCGTGATAGTCGAGATGATCGCGCGACAGGTTGGTGAAAGCGGCAACGGTGATTTCCAATCCGTCCAGACGGTGCTGGTCCAGGCCGTGGCTTGACGCCTCGATCGCCAAATGGGTCACACCATCGTCCGCCAGGCGTTTCATGTCCGCGTGCAGATCGGCCGGATCCGGCGTGGTCAGCCCCTCGTCCCGCGACCAGGATGGGGATTGCAGGCCGAGCGCCCCGGCGGCGGCGGCCGCGAACCCCGCCCGCGCCCAGATCTGGCGCAGGAAGTGGACCACCGATGTCTTGCCGTTGGTCCCGGTAACGGCGGCAATGGTCGCCGGCTGGGCGCCATAGAAGCGCGCCGCCATGCGGGCATAGCGGCGGCGCGGGTTGTCCGTTTCAAGGACCGGCGTGGTTTCGTATCCGTCGGGCAGGCGCGTTCCCGGCGGCGCCAGGACGCCGACGGCGCCGCGTTTCAGGGCATCCGGGATAAAGTCGCGGCCGTCCATCACGGTGCCCGGGATCGCGGCGAACAGCCAGCCCGGCTCGATCCGCCGGGAATCCGCGCTGACACCTTTGACCACCAGCTCGGCGGCATCCTTCGGCAGGGTCTCGATGGCGGCGCTGCCCAACATATCAATCAACCGCACGTCCTTGCTCCCTGCTGGCCTGCACCCGGTCGGCTTGCGCTTCGCCGCCTGCCCCGCTGGGCGCGGTGGTCGGCGTCGCCGAGGAAACGCGGCGATGCGTCGCGTTGGTCAGGGGACCCGGGCCGGTTTGCAGATCCTTGGTCGCGGCCAGGCGTGGCATGCCCTGTTCGGGTGGAATGCCCATCAGGCCGGCAACGCGTTGGACGATACGGCCGACCGCCGGCGCCGCGACCCAACCGCCCGTGGCGTAACCGAAGGTGTCCTCGTTGCCCTTCGGTTCGTCGACCATCAGGGCAACGACATAGCGCGGCGCATGGATCGGAAACGCACCGATGAACGACGCGATGTTGGCGTTGTCGTCATAACCGCCGGCCTTGATCTTTTCCGCCGTGCCGGTCTTGCCGCCGATCAGATAGCCGCCGGCCTGCTTTTCGGCGTTGCGGCCGGTGCCGCGGCTGACGACCAGACGCATCAAGCCGCGCATCTTGGCCGAGGTGTCGCCGGAGAACACGCGGCTGCCGGGAACGCCTTCGGGGGCATCTTGTTTGATCAATGTCGCCGGCCGGTAAAGTCCGCCGTTGACCAGGGTGGCGATCGCGTTCGTCAACTGCAGCGGCGTTACCGAGATGCCGTGCCCATAGGAAATCGTCACGGTGTTGATCTCGCGCCACGGCGCCGGGACAAGAGGGTGACCTACCTCGGGCAACTCAACGGGGGACGGACGCAGGAGGCCGAGCCGCCCAAGGTAGGTCTGTTGGGCTTTGGTGCCCAGATCGAGGGCCATTTTGGCTGCCCCGATATTCGATGAATGAATGAGAATCTCCGGCAAGGAGAGCCAGCGGTTCTTCGGCTTGAAATCGGAAATCGTAAAGCGCGCGACCTTGAACGGCTTCGACGCGTCGTAGCCGCCGGAAATCGCCACGACGCCGGCGTCCAGAGCCATCGCCGCGGTCAACAGCTTGAAGGTCGACCCCATCTCATAGACGCCCTTGGCCGCGCGGTTGAAGCCCGCGTCGCCCAACAGCTCGACCGGTCGATTGGGATCGAAATCGGGCAGCGAGACCAGGGACAGCAGTTCGGACGTATTGGCGTCCATGACGACGGCGGTACCGCCGATGCCCTTGAAGCGGGCCACGGCCTTGGTCAGCTCTTCATGGACAACGCCCTGAACCCGGACATCCAGGGATAGCTTGAGCGGCGCCACCGCCCCGGTCAGCCGGCCGTCGAAACGGCGCTCGACCCCGGCCGTGCCGCGACCATCGATATCGGTCACACCCAACACATGCGACAGCAAGTGGCCCTGCGGATAGACCCGGCGTTCGCCGCGTTCGAAGCGAATGCCGGGCAGACCCAGGCGGTGCACCGCATAGTGCTGCTCCGGCGTCAGGTTGCGTTTCAGATAGACGAAGCGGCCGCGGCTGGACAGCCGACGGATCAGGCCGGCGCGGTCCAGTTCGGGCAGCACCCGCAAAATCTTGTCGGCCGTTTCGTCGACGCCCATGACCTGTTTCGGATCGGCATAGAGCGAAACCGACGGCAACGAGGTGGCGACGACGATACCGTTGCGATCGACGATGTCGGCCCGCGTATGGACCGGCAGGACAGGCCCGCCAGCCCGAGCCAGGCGCGGCTCGGCGCGGTCGGTGAACAGGGTCAGATCGACCACCCGCCAGCCCAGCGCGGCAAAGGCGACCATCACCAACAGGCCGGTGACCATCAACCGCGAACGCCCCGTTTCCATGGCCCGACGATGGCGCAGGCGGGTCGCGCCGTCATCGGCGAAATCGAACAGGTCGCCCTGGACGATGGACCGGCTCATGGCAGGCTTCCCCCGGTCTCTCGCAGGTTGATCGCGGCGGGCGCGTCGGGGCGCGCCGGCGCCAGGCCCAGGGCCCGGCGGATCGCCGGTATGGCGTCATCGCTGGAAATCGGCCCGCCATCGGTCCGCGGCACGGCTTCCGTCTGCGACGCCTGGCGCAACGGCCGCCAGGGGATATCCTCGATGGTGCCGAGCTGTTCGGTGCCGACGGGTGCCAGGCCCAGATATTTTTCGGCCAGGACCCGCAGGCGCCCCGGGTCGTTCAGATGCGCCCATTCGGCCTGCAAGACATGAACGGCGCGGCTGTCGCGCTGGATATCCTTGTTCAGACTTTCCAACTGGTCTTCCAGATCCTGAACCTGATAACTGATCATGAACAGCGCCAGGGACATCAGTCCGGCCAGGAACAGAGCCATGATCGTCGCTTGCCTGCTCATAAATATCTTCTTTATGTCCAGCAGT
>JANQIJ010000338.1 GCA_028282185.1 Rhodospirillales bacterium | reverse complement strand
CACTGAGGTGCTGTTCGGCAAACGCGTCGTCTCGCGCCGCCAGTTGGACCAGGCGGAAACGGAATTGACCAAGATCGAACGCGAACACCGCATCGCCGTTGCCGACCTGCGCGCCGCCGAAGCCAAGGTTTTGGAAGTGGAAGCGGAACGCGAGCGGCTCGCGGTTCTCGACAGCGAGGTCGCCGTTTACGGCCACCGCGAAGCCGAATTGCAGGCCCGCCTGGCGGAACAGCGC
Source organism: Rhodospirillales bacterium (assembly GCA_028282185.1). Lineage (GTDB taxonomy): Bacteria > Pseudomonadota > Alphaproteobacteria > Rhodospirillales > Casp-alpha2 > UBA1479. Next base: position 2,713 of record JANQIJ010000338.1, on the reverse strand, counting down.
CTGGACCTCGACGACCGGACGATCAAGAGCGCGATCCAGGGCGTCGTCGACAAGACCTTCGTCGAGGTCGGCGAATACGTCACGCCGGGACAGCGCCTGGCCCTGATCCACGATCCGGAAATCATCTGGATCGACGCCAACATCAAGGAAACCGACATCCGCAAAATTTCCGTCGGCGACGCGGTAGACGTCGCAGTCGACGCCTATCCGGACCGCCAGTTCGTCGGCCGGATCAAGACCATCGGCAACGCGACCACGGCGGAATTCGCCCTGCTGCCCAGCCCCAACCCCAGCGGCAACTTCACCAAGATCACCCAGCGCCTGCCGGTGCGCATCGCCATCGATCAGGAAAACGGCCTGTTGCGGCCGGGCATGATGGTCGAAATCAAGATCGACGTCGATCAACCGGCCCGGTGACGCCGTGACCGCCGGACGGGTCGGGCCGCGACCGGCCGGGATGCAGACGAGCAGCACCACGTGAGCACGACGACAAGCGCGGAAGCGACATTCGACCCCCATACCATCAGCGCCACCCGGCGCTGGATGGTGACCGTTTCGGCCCTGCTCGGCGCGATCGCCATGATCCTGGCGGCGACGGTGGTCAACGTCGCCGTGCCGTCGATCATGGGCGCCTTCGGCGTCGGCCAGGTGATCGCGCAATGGGCATCGACCGCGTTCATCACGACCATGGTGGCGAGCCAGCTGATCTCGACCTGGATCGTCAATGCGCTCGGCGCGCGCCATACTTATGTCATGACCATCGCCGTGTTCGCGGTTGGCGGGGTGATATCCGGGATCGCGCCGAACATAGACACGCTGATCGCCGGACGGATCATCCAGGGCTTCGCCGCCGGCGTGATCCAGCCCCTGGTCCTGTCGACCATCGTTTCGGTGTTCCCCGCGGACAAACGCGCCTTCGCCGTCAGCATGTATTCCATGGGAGTCACTTTGGCGCCCAGCTTCGGCCCCATCGTCGGCGGGATCACCCTGGACGCCCTGACCTGGCGGCATATCTTCCTGGTTCCCCTGCCGATGGCCTTCGTCGCCTTCCTGCTGGGCCTCAGCTTCATCCCCCAGGAACGCAAGCGCGGCCCCCTGCCGCCGTTCGATTGGGTCGGCCTCAGTCTCGTCTGCACCTTCTGCGTCTGCATCATGACCGGCCTGGCCAACGGCCAGCGCTGGGGCTGGCACAGCAACGACGTGGTCGCGTTGTTGGTCGGCGGCCTGCTGGCCGGTACGGTCTTCCTGTATCAGCAAAGCCGGTCGACCAGCCCGATCCTGGACATCGCCCTGTTCAAGAACCCGGCCTTTTCCTCGGCCATGGTCATCGCCTTCCTGTTCGGCGCGGGGAACTTCTCGACCAACTACGCCATTCCCGTGTTCACCCAGACGATCCAAGGGTTCACCGCAACGGCGGCGGGCTCGGTCTTAGTCCCGGCGGGCATCCTGTTGTTCGTGATGACACCGATCAGCGGCCGGATTTCCGACCGGGTGCCGGCCCATTACCCGCTCCTGATCGGCACCATGGCCTTCGCCCTGGCGACCTATTTGATGTCCAAGGGGGACGTCAACACGGCCTTCGTTTCCATCGTTCTCTACACCATGCTGTCGCGCTTCGCGCTCGGCCTGGTGATGACCAACATGGGCGCCGTCGCCATGCGCGGCGCCGACGACAACCAGCTCAATTCCGCCGCCGCAACCTACAATTTCGTGCGCCAATTGGGCGGCGCCTTCGGCACGCTGCTGTTCGTCGTCATCACCGAACAGCGGACCGCGTTCCACGCCGACGCCATGGCCGCGACCCAGACTTCGGCAAATCCCTTGAGCCGCGAATTCATCGGCAAGGTCGGCCGCGTACTGAGCGAAAGCGGCGTTCCGGAAACCCAACAGACGGCGGGCGCACTGGATTTCCTGTCTAAAGTCGTCCATGCCCAGGCCAATACCCTGGGCTTCCAGGACGGCTTCCTATCAATCTCTCTGACCTTCGTGCTGGCGATGATTCCGGCTTGGATGCTGCGAAACGCAACCAAAAGACGAATATAAATAAATATTTATTATTTTATGAAATCAACGGCTTCGCTACCCTAGGCATTGAGTATCCCATGTTGCTTGATCGCGGATAGGACGCAATGCCCGAACAGCCATCCGACTATCGCCCCGCCGGCCGCGGCCGTGAACTGGACGCGGCGGAACGGCTGGCTTGGCTGCGGTTGATCCGATCGGGCAACGTCGGCCCCGGGACCTTCTTCCGCCTGCTCAAACGCTTCGAGACCGCCGGTCGCGCATTGGACGCCTTGCCGGATCTGGCGCGCCGCGGCGGCGCGCGGAAGGTGCGCATTGCCTCGGCGGAGCCCGCGGCGACGGAATTGGCGCGGACCGAACGGCTGGGCGCCCAACTCGTCGCCTGGGGTGAGGCCGATTACCCGCCGCAGTTGTGCCGCATCCACGATCCGCCGCCGCTGTTGATCGTCAAGGGTCAACTGGGCCTGCTGGCCAAGAAGGCGGTCGGCGTCGTCGGCGCGCGCAATGCCTCGACCAACGGCCGGCGGTTCGCCGAAAAGATCGCCGCCGACCTGGGCGCCGCCGGGTTCTTGGTGGTCTCGGGCCTGGCCCGGGGGATCGACGCGGCCGCCCATCGGGGCGCCCTGTCCTCCGGCACGGCGGCCGCCTTGGGCGGCGGGATCGACGTGGTCTACCCGGCGGAGAACCGGGA
>JANQIJ010000084.1 GCA_028282185.1 Rhodospirillales bacterium | reverse complement strand
GCGTCGACGGCAAGTCGCCGGTGGAATACCTGACAGAAGACGCCCAGCGCGATCGGGTGCGCCGCATCGCCCGCCCCTTCATCGCCCGCCCCCCGGCCGTACCGGACGCGCTGCGGGACGCTTGGCAACAGGAGATATCGTCATGAGCCGGACGGCGATATCGCGCCTTCATGGGCGCCGGGTTTGGGATTCCCGCGGCCGGCCGACGGTGGAGGTCCAGGTCGAACTGTCGGGCGGCGCCCGGGGACGGGCGATCGCGCCGGCCGGCGCCTCACGCGGGCGTCACGAAGCCATCGACCTGCGCGACGGTGGTCCCCGGTTCGACGGCTGGGACGTGGCCGAGGCCTTGCGTGCCGTCACCGGCCCGATCGCCGATGCCGTGACCGGGATGGACGCGGCCGACCAGGCAGCCATCGATCAGGCGATGATCGATCTGGACGGCACACCCAACAAGGCCGAACTCGGCGGCAACGCCATGATCGCGACCTCGATGGCCGTTCTCCATGCGGCGGCCGGCGCGGCGGACCAGCCGCTGTGGCGGCATGTCTGGGAGACGGCGGGGCCCAGCGACACCCGGACGGCGCCCGTTCTGCCGTTGCCGGAAATCCAGATATTCGGGGGCGGCGCCCATGCCGGACGCCGCGTCGACGTCCAGGATTTCATGGTCATCGCCACCGGCGCCGACGATTACGAACAGGCCCTGGCCTGGACCGCCGAAGTCTATATCGCCGCCGGCAAGATCATGGCCGAGCGCGCTTTGTTGCAAGGCGTCGCCGACGAAGGCGGCTATTGGCCCGCGTTCGATACCAACGAGCAGGCGGCGGAAACCCTGATCCAGGCCATCGAGACGGCAGGCCGCAAACCGGGCGAGGAGGTTGCCCTGTCGCTCGACGTGGCGGCGTCGGAATTCGGACAGGGCGGGCGCTATCGGCTGACCCGAGACGACCGCGAAATCGGCTCGGCCGAACTGGCCGAAATGCTCATCGACTGGGTCCGGCGTTACGCCATCGTTTCGATTGAAGACCCGATGGCGGAAGACGATCCGGAAGGGTTCATCGCCTTCGCCCGGCGCGCGCCCACGAGCCTGCAGATCGTCGGCGACGACCTTCTGGTGACCGATGCCGAGCGTGTGCGCGCGGCGCATCGTGACGGCGCCTGCAACACGGCATTGATCAAGCCCAACCAGGCCGGCACGGTGACGGAAACCAAGGCCGCGCTGGACGCCGCCCACGGCGCCCGAATGGACGCCATCGTTTCCGCCCGGTCGGGCGAGACCGAAGACGTGACCATCGTGCATTTGGCCGTCGGCTGGGGCGCCAAACAGCTCAAGGTCGGCTCGTTCAGTCGTTCGGAAAGGATGGCCAAATGGAACGAAGGGCTGCGCATCGGCGACGCCCTGGGCGGCTTCGCCCTGCCCGGCCGGTCGGCCTTTCCCTGGGGTCGCAGTTAGAGCAGTTCAGGCTTGGATTAAATCGCTGAGACGCCGCCGGCGCGGTGGCGGGCCGGGCGCGGTGCGACCTATTCCGCGGTCCGGGCCATGCCGCGCAGGCGGTTGACCAAAACATCCATCAGCCGGCGCAACACCTTGTCCGACTGCTCAAGCCGCTGGAGCCGCACCTTCAGCGACTCCTTGGACAGGACGATCAAATCCGAATTCTCCGCCGCACGGGCCGACGCGGCGCGCGGCTGATCGTCGATCAACGACATCTCACCCAACAACTCCCCCGGCCCCAGGGTCGCCAAGACCTGTTCGATGGCGCCCCGGCGATAGATCTCGATGGACCCTTCGGAAATCAAGAACGCCTCGTTCCCGGTGTCACCCTCCTCGAACAGAATTTGGCCGGTGACCAGCTTGCGATGTTCCGGACCCTTGCCCGGGGCCGCGGCGGGCTTGGCCGGTTCGGGCGGGTTTGACGGAGCGGCCGGATTGGCGTTGGCCGGCGCGGGCTTCGCCGCCTCGCCATCGTCCCAGCGTTTTTCCGCCGGCGGCGTACCCTGCACCACTGGCGCCTGTCCCGAGGCCGGCGGCGCGGCGCTGCGTTCGACGCTCAGCGCTTTGTTCAAGGTCGCCGCCGCCGTGGTCTTCAAGCCGTCAGGCAGACCCGAACCATTGATCTTCTCGGTCAGGCCGTCAACCACCTGGCGGGCGATCTTGACATCGGCGCCGCCCCCGGTCAGAGCCTCGACGCTGTTCAGGCCGCGCATCGCCTGGGCCAGGTTGCGGACCAGGACGGCCTCCTGCTTCTTCCCTGTCTCCGTCGCCGACAGGTCCAGGATATAGCCCGCGCGGCTCGGCAGGGTCGGCAGAAAGGCCATGATCTTGGCGACCGCCTCCTCCGGCGTCAGGTCGCCGTCCGGCCCGCCAAGCGCCATCTTGGCTCGCAAGGTCAGGGCCTCGGCCATGGCCGGCCCGCCCATCAGGCCGGAAAACCCTTCAAGCGCGCGGATCAGGTTGACCAGAGCCGTGCGTTCGCCCTCCGGGCCTTCGCGGGTCAGCGGCTTGATCCCGCCGATGCCCTTGGCGACACGGGCCAAGAAGGCTTTCCGGGCGTTTTCCAATTC
>JANQIJ010000298.1 GCA_028282185.1 Rhodospirillales bacterium | reverse complement strand
CCGGATCAAGGCGACGCCTTACCTCGACAACATCCTGGCGCTGAATGAGGCGCGGCGAATGGGGGCGCAGGATGCGGTCCTGTTGAACACGCGCGACCGGGTGGTCTCCGCCGCTTATGCCAACCTTTTCGCGGTGATCGATGGCGCCTTGGTCACCCCGCCCTTGACCGACGGGCCGCTCCCCGGGGTGACGCGCGGGCGCATATTGGCGGGCCTGGAAGCAAGCGAACGCAGTTTCGGGGCCGAGGCCTTGATCACCGCGTCCGAGGCCTTTCTCAGCAATTCCTTCGGCATTCGCCCGCTCAGCGCAATCGACGGCAGCGCCCTTCCCTGTCCCGGTCCCGTGACCGAACGGGCGTGGGCCCTTCTTTTGCTAGATCGCCCCTCAAACGAAAAGAATGGCGCCGTCCTTTGACGCGTCGTTCAGGAAGGTCACTAGGCCGCCGGGCTTAAGCGGGACGTCATCGCGCAGGACCAGATCGCCAAGCGCCCGGGCCTGCAGACCCATTTCGCAAACCATGAACTTTGCCTGCATGTCGACGCAGGCGCCCAACAGGGTCTCTAAATCGCCGACATCTTGGGCCTTATGCGCGGCGTCCATGGCCGCGCCGTCGGCCCAATCGTCCTGACTGACGGGCAGGGCCCGCCAGGCCTGATCGGCGCCAAGCGCCCGGCAGGCGTCCATGGTGAAGAACAGGGTGGTGGCGCGCCCGACGGACAGCGCGGCGGCGGCGGTCGCAAGCGCGTAATGGACCTTGTCGGCTTGGCCCGAATAGACGACGATGGAGAGTTTATCGGGTGGTGCAGGCGCGGCCATCGGTTTCACTGTCCCGGTGGATGGAGAGGTCGGTAATGCTGGGTTGGTCACCGCAGAGCGGGCAGCCCGGATCGGCCTTGACCTTGATCTTTCGAAAATTGGCGCCGAGCCCTTCATAGACCATGAGATGGCCCGACAGGCTGTCGCCGACGCCGGTCAGCTCCTTGAGGATCTCCGTCGCCTGCAGCGACCCCATGGTTCCGCAGAGCGCGCCCAGGACCCCGGCCTCGGCGCAGCTGGGAATTTGCCCGGGCGGCGGCGGCTCTCGGAAGATGCAGCGATAGCAAGGGCCGTGACCGCCGTCGTCCAATGACTCGAAGGCCTTGAAGGTGGAGATCTGGCCGTCAAACCGAAGAATCGCCGCCGAGACCAGGGGCTTCTTGGCGAAATAGGCCGCGTCGTTGACCAGAAAGCGGGTTTCGAAATTGTCAGAACCGTCGGCGATCAGGTCATACTGCGCCATGAGATCCAGCGCGTTGTCCACGGTCAGCCGCGCTTGATGGGCGATCAGGGTGACATCCGGATTGATTGCTTTCAGCGTCGCGGCGGCGCTTTCGACCTTGGGCCGGCCGACGGCGGCGGTGCCGTGCACGATCTGGCGCTGCAGGTTGGACAGGTCGACTTTGTCGTCATCGACGACGCCGATGGTGCCGACACCGGCGGCGGCCAGATACATCAGCACCGGCGAGCCCAGGCCCCCGGCGCCGATTACCAAAACGCGGCTCGACAACAGTTCGGCTTGGCCGACGCCGCCGATCTCCGGCAGCAAGATGTGCCTTGCGTAGCGTTGAACCTGATCTTCCGTGAAATCCATGTCTTGGTTTGGGTCCCTTTATCCGGGCGTGTCGCCGCCAAGGCCGTCGAACAGACCGGTCGACAGATAGCGTTCGGCGAAGCTGGGCAGAATCACGACGATGCGCTTGCCGGCCATACCGGGCCGTTGCGCCAGTTCAAGCGCGGCGGCGGCGGCGGCGCCGGACGAAATGCCGCCCGGCAGGCCCTCCAGACGAGCGAGGCGCCGGGCGGTGGTCAGCGCCGTGTCGTTGCCGATCTGCAGAACCTCGTCAATTTCGTCGGTGGCGAGAATTTTCGGGATGAAGCCGGCGCCGATGCCTTGGATCTTATGCGGGCCGGGCAGGCCGCCGGACAGAACGCAGCTGTCTTCGGGCTCGACCGCGATCATCTTCAGGTCGGGCAGGCGGGGCCGCAGGGCCTGGGCGCAGCCGGTCAGGGTGCCGCCCGTGCCGACGCCGGAAACAATGACATCCAGCCGGCCGCCGGTGTCGCGCCAAATTTCCTCGGCTGTCGTGTTGCGATGAACCTCGGGGTTTGCCTGGTTCTCGAACTGCTGCAACATGATTGCGCCGGGGGTTTCGGCGACGATCTCGTTGGCTTTTTCGATGGCGCCCCGCATGCCCAGCGTCGCCGGGGTCAGGACGATTTCCGCGCCGAGCAGCAACAGCATCTTGCGCCGCTCGAACGACATGCTTTCCGGCATCGTCAGGATCAGGCGATATCCCTTGGCCGCGGCGGCGAAGGCCAGGGCGATCCCGGTGTTGCCAGAGGTCGGTTCGACGAGGGTCGCGTCGGTGCCGATCCGCCCGTCCCGTTCGGCGGCGGCGATCATGTTGACGCCGATGCGATCCTTGACCGAGGCCATTGGATTGAAGAACTCACACTTGCCCAGAATTTCCGCCCCGACGCCGACGTCGGCCGCGAGCCGCGCCAGACGGACCAACGGCGTGGCACCCATGGTGTCGACGATGCTGTCATAGATGCGGCCGCGAAACTCGACGGCGTCCTCATCGGGCTGATCGCTCAGGTTGTCCATGCTTTGGGCTGTCTCGGCCTCGTTCCCGGGGGCGCCGGCGTTTGCCGCCGTCGCGTCCTAAAGATGGGCTGGCTAGATCGTGAAGTCCAGGTTGGGCCGGCCTTCGCTTTCGACCCCGGCCTTGTTGGCCTGGGCGCACAGGTCGTCGATGGTTGTCGCGTCCAGGCGGCGCATGGCGTCGGTCCTGAGGTCGGCCCAAAGCGGCCGGACGACCTGGGTCGCCAGGTCCGATCCCGTGCCGTCGGTCAGCGGGTCGTTGTCGGGTTCGCTGCCGGCGACGACGCGGACGATTTCGCCCACGGTGATGCGTCGCCGCTCCCGGGCCAGGCGATAACCGCCTTTGGGGCCGCGCACGCCGACCAGAATGCCGGATTTGACCAATTGCTGCAGGGCCTGTTCGAGATAGCGCCGGGGGATGCCCTGGCGCCGGGTGATGTCGCGGCTTTGCACCGGCTGCGGACCCATGTGATAGGCCACGTCGAGCACCGCCTCGATCGCATAGAGCGTTTTCTTCGAGAGCCGCAGCATGATCAGCCACCCTCCGCCTTGGCCGTGCCGGCGTCGATGGCGGTCCCGGTCGACCCGAAACCGCCGGCGCCGCGGACCGTATCCTCCAGATCGTCGGTCAGGGCCCAGGCACAGCGGCTGACCGGAGCGACGACCATCTGGGCGATGCGCATGCCGGGACCGATCTGGAGGGCCGCGTCACCCAGGTTAATCAGAATGACCCGGACCTCGCCCCGGTAATCGGAATCCACGGTGCCGGGGCTGTTGAGCACCGTGACCCCATGTTTCGCGGCCAGGCCCGAGCGCGGCCGAACCTGGGCCTCGAACCCGTCGGGCAGGGCGATGGCGATGCCCGTGGGCACCATGGCGCGGCCGCCCGGGGGCAGGGTCATGGGGACGTCGACGGCAGCCATCAAATCCATCCCGGCCGCGCCCTCGGTCGCATAGGCGGGCAGTGGCAGGTCGCGGCCATGGGGCAAGCGGGTGATCGGCACGGTCACCGCCCGGGTCGGGGGCTGGGCGGTCGGCGCGCTCATTCGGCGGCCTCGTCGGCGCCGCCGGCCCCACCGCCGTTCGTCAGATGGGTGGTGATGCGCTCGGCCAAGCGGCCGGCGACCTGCGCCTTGCTCATGCGCGGCCAGCTTTCGACGCCCGTTGCCGTGATCAAGTGCACCGTGTTGGCGTCGCCGCCGAAGGTACCGGTTTCCGGTGACACGTCGTTGGCCAGGATCCAGTCGCAGCCCTTGCGCGCCAGCTTGGCCCGGGCGTGGTCGACCACGGTTTCCGTTTCCGCGGCAAAGCCGACGACCAGCGCCGGGCGCCGCGGTCCGGCCTGGGCCAGGGTTGCCAGGATGTCCGGGTTTTCCGTCAAGCAGAGCGCCGGCGGCCCGTCGCCGCCCTTTTTCATTTTCTCCGGCGCCGCTTCGGCCGGGCGCCAGTCGGCGACGGCGGCGGCGCAGACCACGATGTCCGCCGGTAGGGCGTCCCGGCAGGCGGCCAGCATGTCGCGGGCCGAAGCAACCGGCCGCATGGTCACGCCCGCCGGATCGGCCAGGGCCACGGGCCCGGTGACCAGGGTGACCTCGGCGCCCAGCCGGGCCAGTGCTTCGGCGATGGCATGGCCCTGCTTGCCCGACGAGCGGTTGGCGATATAGCGAACCGGATCGATGGCTTCATGGGTCGGGCCGCTGGTGACGATCGCCCGGCGACCGGCCAGCAATGTCGCATCGCTAAAAAAATTTGCCACCGCCTGGACGATGTCCAAGGGGTCGGTCATGCGGCCGGGACCGTATTCGCCGCAGGCCATGTCGCCGTTATCCGGCCCGATCATGGTCACGCCGCGGCCCTGCAGGGTCGCCAGGTTTGCCTGGGTCGCCGCGTGGTGCCACATGCGGACGTTCATCGCCGGCGCCGCCAGGACGGGCTTATCCGTCGCCAAAAGCGCCGTGGTCGCCAGGTCATCGGCAAGGCCGGCGGCCATCTTGGCGAGGACGTCCGCCGTCGCCGGCGCGACCAGCAAGGCATCCGCGTCGCGCGACAGCTGGATATGGCCCATTTCCTGTTCGTCGGTCAGGTCGAACAGATCCTGATAGACCTTGTCGCCGGTGACGGCGCCGAGCGCCAGCGGGGTGACGAACTGCGCCCCCCCCTTGGTCAGGATGCAGCGCACCTGCGCCCCCTGATCGCGCAGGCGGCGCACCAATTCAGGCGTTTTGTAGGCGGCGATGCCGCCCGTGACGATCAGCAAAATCCGTTTGCCCGCCAACATGATCCGTTTCCTTGATTCGGTCCGCCTGACAATGGACAGGATTGCGTTCGGTCGCGACCGCGCCTAAATTACGTTGAAAATATGTAAATAACTTAGGTTCCCCTGCGGAGGAATGCAACCGGAAAGGATGCCCGTGGCCGCGCAGTCTGTCGTGGGTCGCCGGGGCGCTCGAACATTCGCGCGTTGGTTCGGGCGGCTCAATCGATGATGTTGTAGAGGAAGATCACCGCCAAGAGGGCGACCGCCAGCCACAGAACCCTCGGCGTGGATGGCGGGCTGTCCCCCTCGCGCAACAGCTTGACCGTTTCCGGATCAAGCTGGACCCGTCCCTCGGCCAGGCGGGAGGCGCCCTCCTCCAGGTTTTCGAGAACCTGGGGCAGGCGCTCGGCGGCCTGGACGATACCCTGGACCGTGTCGATCACCTTGGCTTCCGGGCCCAGGTTTTCCCGCATCCAGCCTTCGATCAGCGGCCGGGCCAGAACCCACATGTTGGTGTCCGGGTAAAGTCTTCGGCTGACCCCTTCGGCGGTCAGCATGGTTTTTTGCAGCAACAGCAGCTGCGGCTGGGTTTCCATGCGAAAGGTTTCGGTGACCTGGAACAATTGGCCCAGCAGGCGGCCCACGGAAATCTCATTCTGCGGCTTGTCGAGGATCGGTTCGGCGATCGACCGGCAGGCCTGGGTGAAGGCATCGACCGAACGATCGCGGGGGACCCAGCCGGCGTCGAAATGGACTTCCGCGGCGCGCCGGTAGTCGCGCGTCAGGAAAGCCAGCAGCATTTCGCCCAGTGTCCGCCGGGTTTTCACGTCGACCCGGCCCATGATCCCGAAATCGACGGCGCCGATGGCGCCGTCCGGCAACACGAACAGGTTGCCGGGGTGCAGATCGGCATGGAAGAAACCGTCGCGGAAGACCTGGTTGAAGAACGCGCGGGCGGCGTTCTCGACGATTTGGCGGGGCTCGATCCCGGCCGCCTGGATGGCGTCCAGGTCATTGACCGGAATGCCGTCGATCCGCTCGGTGGTCAGCACCCGCGCGCCGGTCCGCGCCCAGTCCACGGCGGGCACGCGAAAGCTGTCGTCGCCGGCGAAATTGTCGGCCATCTCCGCCGCCGCCGCCGCCTCGAACCGCAGGTCCATTTCCAGTTCCACCGACTGGGCGATGGTCTCCACCGCCTCGCGCGGCTTCAGGCGGGCCAGGTCGGGGCGGGCCCGTTCGAGGACGCGGGCGCTCCAGCGAAACATGTCCAGGTCCCGGTGAAAGGCGGTCTCGACGCCCGGCCGCAGAACCTTGACCGCCACGGGGTCGCCCTCGTCGGTTTCCGCGAAATGCACTTGCGCGATGGAGGCCGCGGCCACCGGCGTGTCGTCGAAGCGGGCGAACAGGCTGTCCAGGGGTGCTTGAAGTTCTTCTTCGACGGCGGCGCGGGCCGCGGCGCCGGAAAACGGCGGCAGGTCGTCCTGCAACTGCGCCAGATCCTGGGCGATCTCGTCGCCCAACAGGTCCGGGCGGGTCGACAGCGCCTGACCCAGCTTGATGAAGCTGGGTCCTGCCTCATTCAGGGCCCGGGCCAGACGTTCGCCCGGGCGCCCCGGGGCGGAGCGGCGGGACAGCAGGCGCGCGGCCTGCGCCACCGCCGGCGCCACGCCCAGATCCTCCAGCGGGAACAGAGCGTCGTGGCGGGCCAGAATGCGGGCGATGGTGAACAACCGCCACAGGTTTCCCAGGCTGCCGCTCATCGATCGGCCTCAGGTCCGCCAGGCGGAATGCAGCGCGGCGATCCCGCCGGAAAGATTGCGGTAGGTCACCCGGGACAGGTCGGCGCTATCGATCATCCGGGCGAATTCGTCCTGTGTCGGGAACTTGCGAATGCTCTCGGCGAGATAGCGATAAGACGCGGCGTCCCCGGCGACCCGTTCGCCCAGGGCCGGCAGGACCTGAAAGGAGTACTTCTCATACAACCTGTCGAGCAGCGGCAGGACCACATGGGAGAATTCGAGGCAGAGGAACCGGCCGCCCGGTTTGAGAACCCGCCGGGCTTCCGTGAGCGCCTGCGCCGGCCGGGTCACGTTGCGGAGGCAGAAGGCCGTGGTATAGGCGTCGAACGTATTGTCCTCGAACGGCAAGGCCTCGGCATCGCCGGTCGCCCATTCGATGCCCCGCAGGCATCCTTGATCGACGGCCCGGTCGCGGCCGACGGCCAGCATCTCTTCGTTGATGTCGAGCACCGTGACCGGCCCGCCGCCGCGCGCCAGGAAGCGAAAGGCGATGTCGCCGGTGCCGCCGCCCACGTCCAAAAGGCGTATGTCCGGTCGCG
>JANQIJ010000231.1 GCA_028282185.1 Rhodospirillales bacterium | reverse complement strand
ACCGACGGTGCGCCGGCGTAGGCCATGGTTTCACCGCCCAGGATCTTGGCGATAGCCGGACCACCGCCGCCGTAGATGATGCCCTTCATATCGGTACCGGTCTTGAACTTGAGCATTTCGAAGACCGTATAGGTGAACCCGTTCTTGTTGTCGTTGGAGTGGACCAGTTTGCCCGGGTTGGACTTGGCATAGGCGATCATGCTCTTCAGGTCCTTGAAGGGCGCATCGGCCCGGGCGACAAACACGGCGGGCGAATAGTTGATACGCGCCACGGCCTTGAAGTCATCGGTTCCGTAGGGCAGGTCCTCGACCTGCGGGCGCAGGGAGTTGATGGTGGGATCGCCAAAGAGCAGCGTGTAGCCGTCGGCGGGCGCCTTCATCACGCCGGCCGCGCCGACGACACCGCCGCCGCCCTTACGAATGACCGAGATCATGGGTTGGCCAAAATAGGGTTCGGCCACGGTGGTGATGACGCCTGCATGGAGGGAATGTGAGCCTCCCGGCGGATACGGCGTCACGAATGTAATGGGTTTATCCGGGAACTCGGCCATGGCTGCAGTGGCGCCGACCGTGACGGCAGCGGCGATGGCCGTACCGATTAGCTTGTGTGTCCAAGTCTTGCTCATTGTTTCGAGCCTCCTCACTGGGTTTGGGGGTTTGGGGTTGGGTGAAATGATCGCCACGTGAAGAACACGGTGACGGTCAGGGTGAGAATCAGGATGACGGCGGCAAGGGGGCTTTCGACGAATACCGCGTAGCTGCCGTCGGAAAGCGTAAGCGACTGGCGGATATTGTTCTCCAACCCCGGGGCCAACAGCATGGCGATCACCAAGGGCGGGATGGGAACGTCGGTTTTCCGCATGAGGTATCCGGCCACACCGCCCGCCACCATGACGATCCAGTCGAAGGTTGCGTTGTTGACCGCGAAGGCGCCGGCGAAACAGAGCACGGTTACCGACGGATAAAGCAGGCCGGGGGGAATGCGGGTGATATGGCGCAGGTAGCGGATCGCTCCCAGGCCGAAGACCAACAGCATGACGTTGGTGACCAGAAGGATCGCGAAGAAGCCATAGAGTATGGGCCCGTGCTGTTGAAACAGAAGCGGGCCGGGCAGCAGTCCCTGGGCCATGAAGGCGCCCAGCAGAACCGCGGTGATCGTGTCGCCCGGAATGCCGAAGACCATCATCGGGATCAGGGCGGCCGGGCAGACGGCGTTGTTGCCCGCTTCGGCCGCGGCGACGCCTTCCACCGACCCTTTGCCGAATTTCTCGGGCTCCTTCGAGCGTTTGGAAGCGACGCCGTACGAGATCCAGCACGAAATTTCCGCGCCGAGACCGGGCAAGGCGCCCAGAAACGTGCCGATACCGGTGGAGCGGAGTATGGTCGGAACGAGACGCTTGAACGTTCGCAAATCGAGCCCGCGCCCCTGGTCCGCGCCGCCGATTTCCGCCAGCTTGCGTCGGCCATGCTTCTCGGCCTGGATCAGGATTTCGGATAGCGCGAACATCCCGATCAAAAGCGGCACGAGCGCGATGCCGCCGAGCAGGTCGATACTGCCGAAAGTCAGCCGCTGATACCCCGACACGGGGTCCAGCCCGACGCAGGCCATGA
>JANQIJ010000223.1 GCA_028282185.1 Rhodospirillales bacterium | reverse complement strand
CCACCCTTTGGAACGCGGACGACCGCTTCCGTTCGGCCTATCTTGAGGAGTTTCCCGGCTATTACTCGACCTCCGACGCCGGGATGATCGATGAAGAGGGCTATATCTCGATCATGGGGCGGACCGACGACATCATCAACGTCGCCGGTCATCGTCTGTCCACCGGTGGGATGGAGGAGGTGCTCGCTTCCCATCCCGATGTCGCCGAATGCGCGGTGGTCGGCGTCGAGGACCAGATGAAGGGCCAGCTGCCGGTCGGCTTCCTGGTCCTCAAGGCGGGGGTGACCAAAGGCGCCGATGAGGTCATCTCCGAAGTCGTCCAATTGGTCCGTGACAAGATCGGCCCGGTCGCGGCGTTCAAGCAGGCAACGGTCGTCGTTCGCCTGCCGAAGACCCGGTCGGGCAAGATCCTGCGCGGCACCATGCAGAAGATCGCTGACAATCGGGAATGGAAGATGCCGGCGACGATCGACGACCCGGTGATTCTCGACGAGATCACGGAAGCGCTTGAAGACATCGGTTACGCGTCGGCCCGGAGCGGCTGACGCCATGGCCGGGTGATAGGAGGGTCTGTGAGGTGGCTAATGCCCGGGCGCTGAACGGCAAGATCGCCGTCGTCACCGGCGCGGCCCAGGGCCTGGGCCGGGCGATCGCCGCGCGTTTCGTCCACGAAGGCGCGGCCGTATTGCTGTCCGACATCAACGACAAGAAGGGCCAGTCGGCGGCGGACACCCTGGAAGCGTCGGGCGGCCGGGTGGCCTACGTTCATTGCGACGTTTCGAAGCCGGAGGAGACGGCGGCCCTGATGCAGGCGGCGGTGGAGATTTTCGGCGGTCTCGACATCGCCGTCGCCAACGCGGCGGTGCTCGACCTGACGGATTTCCTAGAGATCACGCCCGAGGATTGGGAACGGGTGCTGTCGGTCAACCTGTCAGGGTTCTTCTACACCGGCCAGGCGGCGGCGCGGGAAATGGTCGATCGCGGCACCCCGGGCGCCATCATCAACATGAGTTCGGTCAACGCCGTCGTGGCGATCCCCAACGCCGTGGCATACGGCGCCTGCAAGGGCGGGGTTCAGCAGTTGACCAAGACAATGGCCATCGCCCTGGCCAAACACGGCATTCGGGTCAATGCCATCGGCCCCGGCACCATCGCCACGGAAATGGCCATGCAGATCGCTCAAGACCCGGCAGCCTTGCGCAAGATCCGCCAGCGCACGCCGATGGACCGCATGGGTGAGCCCGCCGAAATCGCTTCGATCGCCGTCTTTTTGGCGTCCGATCAATCGAGCTACGTGACGGGCGAAACCATCTATGCCGATGGTGGTCGGCTGGGCCTGAACTACATGATGGACGTCGCGGACCAGTAAATTTTGCTCATTGGCGCATTGGCGGATCGGGACCACCTAGGGTAAACAAACGCCAGAGATTCCCGGGCGTCCCGGCGGGCGGCCCGCGACCCATGATGAGAGGAACCCGACCATGTACCCTGACGTTAAACTGTTCATCGACGGACAATGGACCGACGCGGCCGACGGCCGCACCTTGGCCGTTGAAAACCCGGCGACCGGCGAGGTCGTCGGCACCGTCGCCCATGCCGGCCAAAGCGATCTGGACCGGGCGTTGGAGGCGGCGCAAAAAGGCTTCGAGGCCTGGCGCCAGGTCTCGGCCTTCGAGCGGGCCAAGGTGCTGCGCAAGGCGGCCGACCTGATGCGCGAACGGGTCGACGCCATCGCGCCGCTGATGACGCTCGAGCAGGGCAAGGTCCTGGCGGAAGCCAAGCTGGAAACGACGATCGCCGCCGACGTCATCGACTGGAACGCCGAGGAAGCGCGCCGCACCTACGGCCGGGTGATCCCCGCCCGGGCCGGCAACGTGTACCAAATGGTGATCAAGGAGCCGGTCGGCCCGGTCGCCGCCTTCACGCCGTGGAACTTCCCGATCATGCAGGCTGTGCGCAAGATCGCCTGTGCGCTCGCCGCCGGCTGTTCGATCATCGTCAAGGCGGCGGAAGAAACCCCGGCTTCGCCGGCGGAACTGGTGCGCTGCTTCGCCGACGCGGGCGTGCCCGACGGCGCGGTCAACCTGGTCTACGGCGTGCCGGCGGAAATTTCCGAATACCTGATCCCGCATCCGGTGATCCGCAAGATTTCCTTCACCGGCTCGACCGTGGTCGGCAAGCACCTGGCGGCCATGGCCGGCCAGTATATGAAGCGGGCGACCATGGAACTGGGCGGTCACGCGCCGTCCATCGTGTTCGACGACGCCGATGTCGATGTCGCGGTTTCCGTACTGCATGCCAACAAGCAGCGCAACGCGGGTCAGGTCTGTGTCTCGCCGACCCGGTTCCTGGTCCAGGAAGGGGTTTATGACCAATTCGTCGGCAAATTGACCGAACGGATGCAGGCCATCCAGGTCGGTGACGGCATGGACGCGGACAGCGACATGGGACCCATGGCCAACACCCGGCGAATCACGGCGATGGAGGAATTCATCGGCGATGCGGTCAAACAGGGCGGAACTCTGCGCACCGGCGGCAACCGCATCGGCAACAAGGGCAACTTCTTCGAGCCGACGGTGCTGACCGACGTGCCGACCGACGCCCGGATCATGAACGAGGAACCGTTCGGCCCGGTCGCAGTGATCTCGCCGTTCCAGACCTTCGACGACGTTGTCGCCGAAGCCAACCGATTGCCCTACGGCTTGGCCGCCTACGCCTATACCGGATCGGCCAAGACGGCGCAGGACCTGGCGACGAGCGTCGAAAGCGGGATGCTGTCGATCAATCATCACGGTATCGCCCTGCCGGAAACCCCGTTCGGTGGTGTCAAGGATTCCGGTTATGGTTCCGAAGGTGGGGCGGAAGCCATCGAAGCCTATCTGACGCCAAAATTCGTGACCCAGGCCAACCTGTAGAATCGGGGCCGGGCAAGGACGGCCCGACGGCTCAACCGGGAGGAGGGACTCATGACCGATCTGACGCGGGCGGACGCGGCGGCGCTGGCCGATGCCGGGAAGGCGGCGCAAGCCAAATACGATGACCTGCGTGGCCGCAACCTGGCGCTTGACATGACCCGGGGCAAGCCGTCTGCGGAACAGTTGAACTTGTCGGACGGGCTGCTGACCAACCTGAGCGCCGAAGAGGTCCGCGACGCGGACGGCACTGACGTGCGCAATTACGGCGGCCTGGCCGGCATTCCCGAGGCCCGGGCGCTGTTCGGCGCCTATCTGGGCGTGCCGGCGGACCAGGTCGTGATCGGCGGCAATTCGTCGCTGCAGATGATGTACGGCGCGCTTTCCCGGGCGATGACCTTCGGCGTTGTCGGTGGTGACGGTCCCTGGCGTGGACAGGATCCGGTCGTGATCTGCCCGGTTCCGGGCTACGATCGTCATTTCGCCGTTTGCGAAGAACTGGGCCTGAAGATGGTGACGGTCGAGATGGCCGACGACGGGCCGGACATGGATGCGGTCGAAGCCCTGGTCGCCGACAACCCGGCGGTCAAGGCGATCTGGTGCGTGCCCAAGTATTCCAACCCCACGGGCGCGACCTATAGCCAGGAAGTTTCGGAACGCCTGGCCAAGATGCCCACCGCGGCACCCGATTTCCGCATTTTCTGGGACAACGCCTACGCCGTGCATCACTTAGGCGCTGGTCTGGACGAGGTTGCGGATATTCTCGATCTGTGCACCAAGGCGGGCCATCCCGACCGGCCGTTCGTCTTCGGTTCGACGTCCAAGATCACATACGCCGGCGCCGGGATCGCTATGTTCGCGGGCTCGCCCGCCAACGTGAAGGACGCGCTGGACCATCTGTTCTTTGAAACCATCGGCCCGGACAAGATCACGCAGATGCGCCAGGTCAAATTCTTCCGAGATCTGGACGGGGTGAAAAAACACATGGACGCCCATGCGGCCCTGGTTGCGCCCAAGTTCGCGGCCGTCGACGGCGCGTTGGAACGCCATCTGGGCGGCAAGGGCATTGCCACCTGGACCCGGCCGAAGGGCGGCTATTTCGTCAGCCTGGATGTTCTGGACGGTTGCGCCCGGCGGGTCATCGAACTGGCCGGGCAGGCCGGCGTGAAGCTGACGCCAGCCGGATCCTGCTACCCTTATGGCGACGATCCGCGCGACCGCAACATCCGCCTGGCGCCGACGCTGCCGCCCTTGGACGAGGTCAAACAAGCCATGGAAGTGGTCTGTGCCGCAGTCGAGGTTGCTTGCCTGGAAAGGCTGACCCAAGGGTAGGGACACGGGCGCAACCGTGGCGGCTGATGAGTTGATTGGTTTTGGGCACTTTTTTTGCATGAACGCAAGGGTATCCGGCTGTAACCGATCTTGGTGTCAAATTGACGGACGACCGCGCGCTTCCGCTATCCGGCATCACCGTTCTGGACCTGTCCCGGGCGCTTTCCGGCCCGTTCTGCACCATGATTCTCGGCGACCTGGGCGCCGATGTATTGAAGGCCGAGCCCGTGGACGGTGGCGACATGTGCCGTGCCTGGGGGCCCTTCGACCATGGGGTCGGTTGCTTCTTCCTCTCGGTCAATCGCAACAAACGCTCGCTGGCCATTGACTTTCGCACCTCTGAAGGACGCGATGCTCTGCGTCGCCTGGCCCTGTCCGCCGACGTTCTGGTCGAAAACTTTCGGCCCGGGACGGTGGAAAAATTGGGCCTGGACTACGCCAGCCTCAAGGCCGAGAATCCGCGCCTGATCCACGGCTCGGTTAGCGGATTCGGACCGGACGGCCCCTATGGCCCCTGGCCCGGGTTCGATCAAATCGCGCAAGGCATGTCGGGAATGATGAGCCTTTCCGGTCAGCTGGACGGCCCGCCGACACGTCTGGGCGTACCCTTGGCGGACCTCACATCGGGTATGTGGCTGGCGACGGGGATCACCGCGGCGATCCATCAGCGCACGGCGACGGGCGAGGGCCAGAAGGTCGATACCTCGCTCTTGGCTTCCGTCGTCGGCATGCTTTGCGTCCAGGGCCAACGATATCTCAGCCTGGGTGAGGTGCCGGGCCGGGTCGGCAACGAACACCCGGTGATCTACCCCTATGGCGCCTTCGAGGCATCGGACGGGCCGGTCAACATCGCGGCCGGGAACGAGCCGCAATGGCGCCTGCTGTGCCAGGTTCTGGGCCGGGACGAGCTGATCGACGATCCCGATTTCGCCGACAACACCCGGCGCAACGAGAACCGGGACGCCCTGCGGGCCCGGATGAACGAGGTCTTGCGACGGCGCCCGGCGATCGACTGGTCGCGCGACCTGATGGTCGCCGGCGTGCCGGCTGGTCCGGTCTACGACCTGGGCCAGGTGTTCGACGACCCCCAGGTCAAGCACGCCGGTTTGGTCGAGCGGATCTCCCACCCAACGATCGGCGATCTCGACCTGTTGTCCAATCCGTTGCGCCTCGACAGTGTCGGCCGCCAAACCGTGCATCGCCCGCCGCCGGGATTGGGCGAGCATAGCCGCGACATTCTGCGCCAGGCAGGATACGATGGCGCGGATATCAACCGACTGATCGCGCAAGGCATCGTCGGCATGGCAGAGGAGGACAGCGGCGCATGACCGGTTACGGTCTTGCCTATGTGGCGCTTTCCAGCGCCGATCCAGAGGGCTTGGCGGCGGTTTTGGGCGACGACCTGGGCATGGCGTCGCGCAGGATCGATGATCCGGGCGGATCGGTTCGCTTGTTTACCGCCGGACGAAGCGGCATCGCCGTGTTCGGCAATGACCATCCGCAGTTGGACCGCCCGGGGGTCAACGGTCTGGACCATATCGCCTTGGTCGCCGACGATCCCGCCGGGGCCGCCGAGGGTCATGGCCTGGCTTTGGTCGATGAGCCGGCGTTGGCGGCGCTCGACGGCGGTCCGCAAGCCCGCCTGCGGTCCGAGGAGACGCGTGGCGTCCATCTGCGCTTCATCAATGAATTGGACATGATGCCAATGATCGGTGACTTGGTGGAAAGGATCGACCACTTGGGCGTGGCCAGTGCCGGCGTCGACGGGGACGAGGCTCTGTTCTGCGCCAATTTGGGCTGTCCCGTCGAGAGTCGGCAGACCGATGTCGAGGTGCGGACGGTGGTCGAAAGCTTTACGTCCGACAAATACGGAGTGATCTATCACAACCGGCCGCCGGAAACGCGCGGCGGGTTGCGGATTTTGTTCGCCACCCTGGGTGATACGGATCTGGAGTTCCTGCAGGAAATGGACCCGGACCACGGCCGCGAAGTGATGGCGGGGAGACCGGGTACGACCAAACAGGATCAAGGCGCGATTGGCCGTTTCGTGGCCAAACGCGGTCCAGGCCTGCACCACGTGGCCCTGAAGACACCGGATATCGACCGCACCTTGGCCAGGCTGGCCGACCGCGGGCGGCGGATGATCGATCCGGTCGGGCGCCCGGGGTCGCGGCGCGCGCGCATCGGTTTCGTCCACCCGGCGGCGCTGGGCGGTGTGTTGCTGCATTTCGTCGAACGTCAGGCGTTTTAAGCCTTAATCCGCCTTTGGCGCGCTGCGCGTTCGGGGCGCGCGCGCTTACGAGTCGCGCTGGTCCCCGGCATCTTCCTGGGCGATAGGCGCCATCGCCGACGGTTCCTTGGTCGGGTCGAGAACCTCGGCCGGGGCCACCGGGGCCGGTTCCTGATGCGCTGGAACCGGGGCGGCGGGTTCCGTCGGCATCGGATCGGCCGGCGGCGGGGTCGCCGGGGCCATGCCGGCCGGACCGGCGGTCGGTTCCTGGGCGGTCGCCCGGCCGTGCACCGTGCCGGCCCGGGCCCGGGCGACGGCAATGGTTTTTTCCAGGTCGTCGGCGCTGCACAGCCCCAGGCCCACGGGGTTCTGCGGTTTGATGTTGGGTGCGTTCCAATGGCTGCGGTCGCGCACTGAATTGATCGTTGGTTTGGTTGTGCCGATCAACTTGGAGATTTGACCGTCGGACATTTCCGGATAGTTCTTCAACAGCCAGGCGATGGCGTCTGGCCGGTCTTGGCGTTTGGCCACCGGGGTGTAACGCGCGCCCTTGGTCTTGGCCTTGGGCTGCGGCAGATCCGGTTTGGCCGCCTGCATCACCGCGTTCGGGTCGGATTCGCAGCGGTCCAATTCCTCCTGCGTCAATTCGCCGGCTTGAACCG
>JANQIJ010000068.1 GCA_028282185.1 Rhodospirillales bacterium | reverse complement strand
GGCCTCAGGTTAGAGGCCGAATGCAGCCGAGGGAAGACCGTCGAAGCGCCGGACCGACGGTCGATCGAAAGAGGCGTCCGGCATCGGGTTCGCCGACGCCCAGGGTTCACGGCAGACGCAGCAGGAGGCGGACGATCTTGCGCGTCCGTTCACTGAACAACTTGGGCGTGAAAAAGCTGCCGGCGGCGCGCTTCGAAACCTCGCCCAGGGTTGGGTAGGGCACAATAACCTGGGCCAGATCGCCGGCCTTGAGGCCCTTTGTCAGGGCCAGGGCCCAGACCTGGATGTGTTCGCCGGCTTGCGGCCCGACGATGCCGCAACCGAGCACCTTGCCCTTGGGCGTTACCACGGCCTTGACGAATCCGCCCGTGGATCGTTCGGCCTGGGCCCGGTCGTTTTCGTGGAACGGCCAGCGCAGGATCTCGAATTCCAGGCCCTTTTCCTTGGCTGCCTTCTCGGTCAGGCCGACCTGGGCCAGTTCCGGGACCGTATAGGTGACCCAGGGGACGGTCGAATGGTCGGCCTTGGCCGGGATGCGGAACAGGATGTTCTTGATCGCGACCCCGGCGTGATAACCGGCGACATGGGTGAACTGCGGTCCGCCGGCGACGTCGCCGACGGCGAAGACTTTTCCGTTGGACGTGCGCAGGCGGGTGTCGACGGTCACTCCCTTGGCCGTGTAGGCGATGCCGGCCTTTTCCAGGTCCAGGCCATCGACATTGGCGCGGCGCCCGGCGGCGACCAGCAAATGGCTGCCCTCGACCCGGCCGGCTTGGCCGTCCTTTTCGGTGACCACGGCGATGCCGTCCGCTGTTTTCTCGACCGCCTTGACGGCCGCACCCTCGACAACATCGATCCCCTCGGCGACCAGCTTCTGCCGGACCACGTCGACCAGTTCGGGATCGTCGTTGGCCATGATCGTGAACATTTCCAAAAGCGTCACGCGGCAGCCGAGTTGGGCATGGGCCTGGGCCATTTCCACACCGATCGGGCCGCCGCCGATGACCACCAGGTGGCGGGGCAGGGCGTCGCGGGCGAACACCGTCTCATTCGTGAGGAAGTCGACCGTGTCCAGGCCCGGGATCGGCGGCACCGCGGGGCTGGATCCGGTGGCGATGACGAACCGCTTGGCGCGGATCGTCCGGCCGCCTGCTTCGACCCGGTCGGGCGCGGTGAACCGGCCGGCTTCGCGGATAACGGTGACGCCCATGCCTTCGAAGCGTTCTTGCGAATCCATGGGCCTGATGGCGTCGATCACGCCTTCTACGTGGGCATAGACGGCGGGGTCATCGATCTTGTCCAGGGTCGCATGGACGCCGAACCGCTTGGCCCCGGCGATCGCCGCCGCCGCGTGGCCCGCGGCCAACAGCGCCTTTGACGGCACGCAGCCATAATTCAGGCAATCGCCGCCCATTTCGCCTTTTTCCAGCAACACGACATTGGCGCCCATCTGCGAGGCGCCGGCGGCAATGCTCAAGCCCCCCGATCCGGCGCCGATCACGCAAATGTCCGGTTCAAGAACGCCGCCGGTCATTTCGGATCTCCGTCGTCGGCCGTGATGTCGTCCACCGGTGCGGCCTCAGCCGACGTTCGGTCCTTGAACCGGCGATAGACGACCGGCATCAACGACAGGACGGCCAGGCCCAGGATCGGGCCGATCACATGCGGTTCGAACAGGATGCCCAAATCCGGCGTGCCGCCGGCGTCGAGGATCGCGCCAAGGCCGCTGCCGACGCTGTTGAACACCGCCGTCGCCGGCGCAATGCCCAGCAAGGTGGCGATGATGAAGACCGGCGCCGAGACATTCAGGAAAGCCGGCACAAGATTGACCAGCCAGAACGGGAAGACCGGCACCAGACGCAGGAACATCATATAGCTGAACGCGTTCTTGCGGAAACCGGCCTCCATCCGTTTGACGAAGGGACCGGCCTTGCGCTCGACGAAACCGCCAATCGCGTAGCGTGCCGCCAGGAAGACGATCAGCGCGCCCAGGGTCGCCGCGACCAGCACAACGCCCGTGCCGATCCAGGTGCCGAACAGGAAACCTGACAGCAGCGTCATCCAAACCGCACCCGGGATCGACAGCGCCACCACCGTGGCATAAGCGGCGATAAACAGCACCACGGTGAGCCATTGGTTCTCCGCGTAGTAGTCCAGCATCGCCTGGCGATGGGTGCGCAGCGCGTCGAGCGACAAGTAGGCATGCAGGTCGAAGGCGAAGAACAGCACGGTGCTCAGCGCGATCACCGCGATCGGGATCAGGCGCTTGGCGGAACTGCTGCCGTCGCTGGGCGCGTCGATGTGGTCGGTGTCGCCGGTCTTGGTCATCATCTTGGGCCTCTTGCGTCGCGAAATTCGGGAGGGCGGGGTTATCCGGCGCCGCCACGCGTTCGCGGGCGGGACGCGCCGCCCACCGCGTTCTTCCCGCGTTTCTATCCGCCCGGCCCTCGGGACACAAGCGAATGTCGGTCACCACCGATCAACCCTCGGTGAGCGATCTTGAGCGGTTCTTCGGGCCCGCGCCCGCGGGCCGCCCGTCCGGAACGGTAGCTTGACGCCATGAACAGCCCTGTAATCCGCTCCGTAGCCCGTCCTGTGACCGGTGAAGACTTCGCCCGTTGACTTGGGGGGGGCAACGCCGTAAAAAGCGGGCTCGTTTTTTCAAGGAGACGTTGCGTGAAACGGACCTATCAGCCCAGCAGGCTTATCCGCAAGCGCCGCCACGGTTTTCGCAGCCGCATGGCGACGACCGGTGGCCGACGCGTTCTGGCGGCGCGGCGCGCCAAGGGCCGCAAGCGCCTGTCGTCCTAGGCCTCGTTCAAGAGTTCGGGAATCCATCCGCCATGTCGCCGTCGGTGCCGAGGCTGAAACGCCGCGCCCAATTTCTTCGCGTGGCGCGGGCCGGGCGTCGTTGGGCGGCGCCGGGCTTGGTCCTGCAGGCCTGGGACCGAGGCGGGAGCGATCCGACCGCCGACGCCAAAATGATCCGTGTCGGTTTTACCGTGAGCCGCAAGGTCGGCAACGCGGTTGCCCGAAACCGGGCCCGGCGGCGTCTCAAGGCGGTCGCCGCGGCGGTTTTCCCCGAGCAGGGGCTGCCCGGGCACGATTATGTGGTGATCGGGCGTGCCGCGACCTTGGACAGGGAGCATGCCGCGTTGATTGACGACCTCAACCGTGCAATCCGCAAGACCGCGGGCCGATTTGGCAAGGAGCCCGTGCGCCGCGGTCGCCGGCAGCGGAACCGCCATCGGCAAGTCGGCCGTCGGTCCGCGGGGTCGGCGTAATGAGCCGGCGGAACGTCGATCGGCTGGCGGCCCTGCCCGCGGTGTTGGCCGCGGGCCTGGTCCGTGGCTACCAGTTGCTCCTGTCGCCGGTGCTGCCCATGTCTTGCCGCTTTTATCCGACATGTTCGGATTACGCCCGCGAGGCGTTTGCCCGGCATGGCCTGGCCCGCGGTTTGGGTTTCGCACTGTGGCGGGTTGCCCGCTGCAATCCCTGGAACCGGGGCGGTCTTGACCCGGTGCCGGATGCCGCGTCCTGCGGCTGCACCGGCGCTCCGATTACCCGTTCTGACGCGCTTCAAGCATCTTCCACCCAGGTCACCTTGGCCGATAAACCGTGATCGACAAAAGGCATGATTGACAACAAGAACCTGATCCTGGCCATCGTGCTCTCCATCGCCGTGCTTGTCGGCTTTGAGATGTTTTTCATGCAGGGCCGCCCGCAACCGGTGCCGGAAACGCCCGTTGCCGGCGATGCGGCCCAGCCGGGCACTCCCCGGGCCCCCGGCCAGGCGGCGCCGGAGTCTCCGCCGCAGGCCCAGGCCCCCGGCACAGTACCGCCGCCCAGCGTGGACGCCGCCCCGCCGGCGCCGGGCACCGTCATTCCCCAAGCGCCGGGCGCCATGCCGGCTCCCGGATTGGACCGCCAGCGTCTGTTGGCGGCGAGCCCGCGGGTGCGGATCGATACGCCGCGCCTGCAGGGGTCGATCGCGCTCAAGGGCGGGCGCCTCGACGACCTGATCCTTGCCGACTACTTCGAGACCCTGGATGCGGACAGTCCGCCGATCACCTTGTTGAGCCCGCGCGGCGCGGCCGACCCCTACTTCGCCGATTTCGGCTGGGTCGCGCCGACCAAGCCGGGGCAGCCGGGCCAGGCCGCATTGCCGGCTCATAAGGTGCCCGGCCCCGACACGCTTTGGACGGCTTCGGGTGACGTGCTGGCGCCGGGCACGCCGGTGACCTTGACCTGGGACAACGGCGAAGGCCTGGTGTTCCAGCGCACCTATGAGATCGACGAAGATTTTATGTTCACGGTGACCCAAAGCGTCACCAATTCCAGTGACCAGCCGGCCCAGCTCTATCCCTTCGGCCTGGTGTCGCGCCAAGGCACGCCGGAAACCTCGGGCTTCTTCATTTTGCACGAGGGCCTGCTGGGCGTGAACGGCGGCGAACTGACGGAACTGGATTACGACGAAATCCAGGAACAGCGGCGGGTCGAGCAGACCAGCACCGGCGGCTGGATCGGCATCACCGACAAGTACTGGCTGGCCGCGTTGGTCCCCGATCCCAAGACCGAAGTGACCAAACGCTACCACTTCTTCAAAAGCGGTGTGTTCGACAACTATCAGGTCGATTATTTCGGCGCGGCGGTGACGGTGCCGGCCGGCGGCACCGGCGTTGCGGAAAACCGCCTGTTCGCCGGCGCCAAGGAAGTCAACCGTCTGGACCACTATGAAGAGACCATCGGCATCGAGCGTTTCGACCTGGCGATCGATTGGGGCTGGTTCTATTTCCTGACGCGGCCGATCTTCTACGGCCTGTTGTGGATCAACAGCCACGTCGGCAACCTGGGCGTTGCGATCCTGCTGTTGACCGTGGCGATCAAGCTCGTGTTCTTCCCGCTTGCCAACAAGTCCTATGAAAGCATGAGCAAGATGAAGAAGCTTCAGCCGGAGATGCTGAAGCTGCGCGAACGCTACGGCGACGACAAGATGAAGATGAACGAGGAAATGATGGCGCTGTACAAGCGCGAGGGCACCAACCCGGCGTCGGGCTGTTTGCCCATCCTGGTTCAGATACCCGTGTTCTTCGCCCTGTACAAAGTGCTGTTCGTGACCATCGAAATGCGCCATGCGCCCTTTTTCGGCTGGATTCAGGACCTGTCGGCGCCGGACCCGACGACCATGTTCAATTTGTTCGGCCTGATCCCCTGGGACCCGCCGGAAATCTTGATGATCGGCATATGGCCCCTTTTGATGGGCGCCAGCATGTTGTTGCAGATGCGGCTCAATCCGCAGCCGACGGACCCGATCCAGGCGAAGATCATGATGTTCCTGCCGATCCTGTTCACCTTCCTCTTGGCCGCCTTCCCGGCCGGGCTCGTGATCTACTGGACCTGGAACAACGTTTTGTCCATGGCCCAACAATGGGTGATCATGCGCAAGATGGGCGTGAAGGCCTGACCCTTTCAGGGGGGCGTTAACCGATGACCGAGCCCGGGAGCATTTCACCCGGCCTCCCGCACGGCGATGAACCGGACGCCGACGCGCTGGAGTGCGGCCGCCTGTTGTTCGCGGCCGAGCCGACCTTCCTGTTGGGTGCCGCGGGCCTGGGGCAATTGCCGGAAACGGGTCTGCCGGAAGTCGCCTTTGCCGGTCGCTCGAACGTCGGCAAGTCGTCGCTGATCAACGCCCTGACCAACCGCAAGGATCTGGCCCGCACCTCGAACACGCCGGGCCGCACCCAGCAGATCAATTTCTTCGATCTGGGATCGCGTCTAATGCTCGCCGACTTGCCGGGCTACGGCTATGCCCGCGCCCCCAAGGCCCAGGTCAAAGCCTGGACCCGCCTGGTCAACACGTATTTGAAAGGCCGCCAGGAACTGCGCCGGACCTGCGTCCTGGTCGATGCCCGCCACGGCCTCAAGGACACGGACCGAGAGGTCTTTCGCATGCTCGATACCGCGGCCCAGGTCTATCAGGTGGTGTTGACCAAATGCGACAAGACCAAGCCGGTCGAACTTGATCGTTTGCTGGAAAGGACGGCGGCCGAGCTTGCCAAGCACACGGCGGCCCATCCGCAAATCCTCGCCACCAGTTCGGTCAAGGGCAGGGGCATTGCCGAACTGCGCGCCCAGCTCGCGGCCTTGGCATTGGCGAACAAAAAAGAGTAGGGTCCCGCCATGGCGAAAGACGACAACGAAACGCGGGACGTGGACGCCCCGGTGGGTCCGGCCGATTGGTTGAGCCAGGCGGCGGTGTTGTCCGAGGCCCTGCCCTTCATGCGCCGCTATGCCGGCGAGACGGTGGTCATCAAATACGGCGGCCATGCCATGGGTGATGCGGAGATGGCGAAGCTGTTCGCCCGCGACATCGTCCTGTTGCGCCAGGTCGGCGGCAATCCGGTGGTGGTCCACGGCGGCGGACCGCAGATCGGCGCTATGTTGGAACGCCTGAAAATCGAAAGCACCTTCATTGACGGCTTGCGGGTGACCGACGAGGAAACCGTCAATGTCGTCGAGATGGTCCTCTCCGGCGCGATCAACAAGAACATCGTCGCCGGGATCAACAGCGCCGGCGGCTTGGCCGTGGGCCTGTCGGGCAAGGACGGTAACCTGATCCGGGCGGAGAAACTGCGCCGCACCAAGAAAGACCCGGAAAGCAACATCGAGCGGATCCTCGACCTCGGCCTGGTCGGTGAGCCGGACGAGATCAACCCCCACGTCCTGGAAGCCTTTGAAGAATCGGACATCACGCCGGTGATCGCGCCGATCGGCGCCGGACCCAACGGCGAGACTTTCAACATCAATGCCGATACCGTGGCCGGTGCCATCGCCGGCGCGACCCAGGCCAAGCGCCTGATCATGCTGACCGACGTGACCGGCGTGTTGGACGCGGATGGCAATCTGATCGAGGAACTGCGCGTTGCCGAGGCCCGCCGGGCGATCGGCGACGGGACCATTTCCGGCGGCATGATCCCCAAGGTCGAAACCTGCATCGACGCGGTTATGGGCGGCGTCGCCGGGGCGGTGATCTGCGACGGCCGGGTGCCGCATGCGGTGCTCTTGGAACTGTTCACCGAGCACGGCGCCGGGACGATCATCCTGCCGGACCTCTAGCCCCGCTGCGGCCAGCCCGTTCGGTGGCGCGGTGCCGCCGCGCGGGTCGCGGAACGGTCGGTCGTCCGGCGAACGCCCGCAAAGCGGAAGCGACTGCGCCCTGAAGGGGGCTTCTAATACTTCTTCGGCACGTAAAGGTCTTCCGGCAGGACCGTGCGCTCATAGTCCGGATTGAACACCCGGTCCGGCAGGACCACCAATTCGTTCTCGATTTCTTCGTAGGGCACCTGGTCCAACAGGTGGCTGATGACGTTCAGGCGCGCCGCCTTCTTGTCGTTGCCTTCGACGATGTACCAGGGCGCTTCCGGGATGTTGGTGCGGTTCAGCATGTCTTCCTTGACCCGGGTATATTCTTCCCAGCGGATGCGGGATTCCAGGTCCATGGGGCTGAGCTTCCATTGTTTGAGCGGGTCGTGGACGCGCATCAGGAAGCGCAGTTGCTGTTCCTGGTCGGTGATCGAAAACCAATACTTGATCAGTTTGATGCCGGATCGGGCCAACATGCGTTCGAAGTCCGGCACGTCGTTGAAGAAATCCTCGACCTGGTCCTCCGAGGCGAAGCCCATGACCCGTTCGACCCCGGCCCGGTTGTACCAGGACCGGTCGAACAGGACGATCTCGCCGGCGGCCGGCAGGTGCGGCACGTAGCGCTGGAAGTACCATTGGGTCTTTTCCCGGTCGGTCGGCGCCGACAGGGCGACGACCCGGCAGACCCGTGGGTTGAGGCGCTGGGTGATCCGCTTGATCGAACCGCCCTTGCCGGCCGCGTCCCGGCCTTCGAAGATCACGACCAGTTTGTAGCCGGTGTTGACGACCCAGTCCTGCAGTTTGACCAGTTCAGCCTGCAGGCGCAGCAGTTCGTGGAAGTAGGTTCGGCGGCTGAGCGAGGATTTGTGGCGCAGTTCGGAAATGCTGCGCAGTTCCTTGGCGACGCGTTCGTCGTCGATTTCCATCTCCAGTTCTTCGTCAAAGCTGTCCTGGAGTTCGGCCTCGACCCAACTTCGGTCGCCGTCGGCATCAGGCGTGTTCATGGTTCAAGCGTCCCGTTCCATCCGATGGTTTCGTCCAGCGGCCGGGCGTGGCCCCGCCGTTCGCCGGCAATCTTAGACGGTCCGCCGACGATCCCTAAAGGACTATGCAGATAATTGTGACAACGCGGTGTCGTTGCGCCGCCGTCGGCAGCCGCCGTGGGCGCCCCGGCCCATCCGGGTTCATCCGGTGATCGCGGGTTCGATCGTTTCCTTTATCCACCGGGCGATGGCGGTAACCCTGGCGTCTTCGCCGCGTTGGCCCATGACCTGCAGACCCACGGGCAGGCCGCCGACGGCGATCATCGGGACGGTGACCACCGGCGCGCCCAGCAGCGACGACGGATAATTGAACGCAGCGTCCCCCGTCGGCCGCTTGGCCAGCGGCTCGCCCGGCTGGTCTCCGGCCCAAACCGGCGCCGGCCCGGGGCAGGCCAGGGTGATCGTCGCCTCGGCGAGGCCGACCAGGGCGAAATGATGCTCGCGGGCGACCTGGCGGTCGGCCAACAGGCCTTGGTAGTCGCCGGGGGACATGGCCTCGGCCCGCTCCAGGCCGGCGACCGCGCGGGCGCTCAGGCCGCCCGGGTGTTCGTCCAGCATGTTGCGCTGGGCCCAGCGGTTTTCCCAGGCGGTGATGTCCGTGGCGATGCGCGCGGCGTCGGTGATGGACTGTTCCAGGGCCTCAACCCCGTCCTCGGTCTCGCGATCGATGATCTCGACGCCTGCGGCGGTCAGCTTTTCCCGCAGTTCCGCGAACGCCGCCTTGGTCGCCCCGTCGGTGATCTGCCAGCCGGCGGTCTGCAAGGCGATCAGGCGCTCGGGCTGGGTCGCCGGCGGTGCCCCGTCCGGCCCCTTGAGCGCCGCATGGCCCGGATCGCCGCCGGTCCGCTTGGCGATTTCGATGGCGACCCGCCACATGTCTTCGATAGAGTTGGCATGCGGGCCGTGGGTGCTCATGCTGGTGGCCATGCGTTCGCCGCGATGGATCGCGCCCTGGCTGGGCTTCAGCGCGACGTTGCCGCAGAACCCCGCCGGCCGAATGATCGAACCGCCGACCTGGGTGCCGATGGCGGCCGGGACCATGCCGGCGGCGACCGCGGCGGCCGAGCCCGAGGACGAGCCCCCGGGCGTGCGCGCGGTGTCGAACGGATTGGTCGTCGGCCCCGGATGCGTGCCGCCCAGTTCCGCGGTCACCGTCTTGCCGAAGACCACGGCGCCGGCCTGGCGGAGCGCCCGGGCGCAGGCATTGTCGCGTTTCGGGAAATTGCCGGCAAAGGCATCGCAGCCCATTTGCGTCGGCATGTCGTTGGTTTCCAAAAGATCCTTGATCGCCACGGGCATGCCGTCGATGGACGACATCGGTTTGCCTGCCTGCCACCGTTCCGTCGATGCGTCGGCGGCGGCGCGGGCGCTCTCTTCGTTCAAGGCGGCGAAGGCGCGAACCACGGGTTCGCGGGCGGCGATTGCCTCAAGGCAGCGTTCCAGATAGGCGCGCGGGCTGTCCGTGCCGTCGGCGAAGGCCGCCGTCCGGTCATGGAAGGTCAGGCCTTGAAAGGTTCGCGGGTCGTAACTGGGCGGGGCGGGGGCGTCCATGGATCGAATTCCTTCAACTTTTTGGTTTGTTTTCGCGGTCGGCCGCTTGATTGCGGGTGGCGCATTATCGGCCTGTGCGTTGGCTTTCGCAAACGGGCAATACCCTGCCGTTGCCCGTGCGCCGGCGGCGGTCGCCAAGCCGTCACGCCAGACCGCGCAAAAAATCCAATTGCCAGACCATTTCATCGTCGGAAAGGCCGTAGGCCGCGTTGGACGACGGGCGAATGATCTCGACCGGCGACACGTTGCCCAGTTTCTGCTGCAGTTCGACGGCCAGCTTGGGGCTGCACCCCGCTTCCCAGACCAATGAGACAATGCCCTTGGCCGAATTGGTCGCGAACGCCTTGACCACCGACGGCATCTTGATGTCGGCGAGCACGGCGAGCGAGGCCATCGCCATGTTGCGGTCCTTGCGGCTGATCGCGTCGTAGACCACGCCTTCCGTCAACTGCCCCTTCTTGTTCATGTCGCGGGCGAGTTCTAGGGCCTCGTCCCGGGTCAGGCGTTCGGGCTCGTCTTCGTCGGCGCCGGCGGCGAACCAATCCCCTCCGCCGTCATTCGTCTCGGGCGCCGTGTCCGGCGGCGGACCGTCGCCGGACGCAAGCCGCTGCTTGACCACTTCGCGGACCTGTTCGGCCAGTTCCGGCGGCAGATCCTTGCGCGCCAACAGGGTATCGACCAGGCTATCGGCGACATATTCCGCCAGCCGTTTCGCCGCCCTGTCGGACAGACCCGGGCGGGCGACCAGCGGTTCGTGCAGTTCCGGCGTCGCTTCCGCGCCGTCGACGATCTTGTCCAAGGTCCCTTCGGAAATCCGCGCCCCCGGGTTCTTCAGCAACTCCGCCGTGGCTTCGGTGTCTCCGGTCGCGACGATGGCGTCGGACACGGTCTCCGACACGCTTTTGCGCCGGGCGATGGATTTGAGCCGTGCCGTGTTGGCGCCCTCGGCGATCACCGTCACCAGGTCCTTGTCGGTCAACACGGGGGAAAACTCGATCACCGGGTTGGCGACCATGGCCTCCGTGTCACGAGCCAGTTGGCGGATTACCGCGGGCGGCGCGTCGGTCATCTCCTTCAAGGTCTCGGCCAGCACGTGGCGCACCCGGCTGGCCTGATCGCGGGACATGTCCTCCAAGGTGTCCGTCGCCCATTGGCGGACCTTGACCTTCTGCTTCGCAGTGATGTCCGGCAGAATCTGAGAAATCTTCTTGGCCAGGCCGCAGCGCACCTCTTGATCCGAATCCTTGGCCAATCGGTCGTCCGCCTGGGTCGGCGTGGTCCGATTGAGGGCCAGTTCGCGGCGGACTTCCGGCGCCGGATCATCGGTCAGAAAATACAGGATTTCCGGCTGCGTTCCCGGATCGGCGGCCAGGGCCATGCGTTCGGCCAGGCTGCCACTCTGTGCCAGTTCCGCTTCCTTGCCGTAGTCTTTTGCCACCAATGCCGTCCTTTGCTGGTCTCGCGATGATCGCGGGCGCGGACAGTTTACCCATGGGTGCGGATTAGCCAAGCGTCCGTCGCGCGGCGCGGCCGGTTGACTGCGGCCCCGCGAGACGGCCGGCTGTCTCAGGCCTGGTTTTCGCTTGGCCGCATTTCGGGAGAAACGATTTTGTCGGTTGGCGGCGGCGGTGTCATTGCCGGAAAGGTCAGGGTAACGGTTGTGCCGACGCCTTTCGTCGATTGAATGGTCGCGTTGCCGCCGTGGGCCATAATCAGGCAATTCACCACCGGCAGGCCAAGGCCGGAATTGGCCTGGGTCACCATGTGGCTCTCGTGCATGCGGGCGAACGGCTCGAAGATGTCCGGCAACAGGTCCGCGTCGATACCCGGTCCCTGGTCGATGACCTGCAGCGTCGGGCGTCCGCGCGGCGCAAAAGCCCGCAGCCGCACGGCGCCCGGCGTCGGCGAGAACTTCACCGCGTTGTCCAGCAGGTTCAACAACATGCGATTGACCAGCCTGAGGTCGGCCGCGAACGGCGGCAGGTCCGTATCGACATCGATGATGATCTCGACCCCCCGCGCTTGGGCGATGCCGCGCAGTTCCTGGGCGCAGGCCGCCAACAGTTCGGCGGCGTCGATTTCCTCCGCCCGGATCGTGCGATGGCCCTCGCCATAGGCATCCAGATCGAGCACATTCTCGACCAGTTGCAGCATGCTCTCGCCGCTTTCATGGATCAGCGCGGAATAGGCGGTGACGTTTTCATGGTTGAGTTTGTCTGCCGGAAGGCGGCGCATCACGTCGCTGAATCCCATAATCGCGT
Organism: Rhodospirillales bacterium; assembly: GCA_028282185.1. Taxonomy (GTDB): domain Bacteria; phylum Pseudomonadota; class Alphaproteobacteria; order Rhodospirillales; family Casp-alpha2; genus UBA1479. The sequence continues at coordinate 1,299 of JANQIJ010000068.1, read as the reverse complement.
TCAACGGGGTGCGCAGTTCGTGGTTCATATTGGACAGGAACAGCGAGCGGATGTCCGACGTATGCGCCAGTTCCCGGGCTCGGCGCCGGGCGGCGACCACCAGCGCGATCAATCCGCCGATCAGCAGGCTGAGCGCAGCCAGGATAAGCTCGTCGAGTGCCCAGGACTCATGCTTGCGCGTGAAGTCGTAGACCGCTTCGAAGGCGTCGGTCTCCATCATCAGCAGCATCAGACCGACGAACACAAGCGCGCCGATCAAGATCTCCGAGCGATTCATGTCCGCCCCTTGTCCGCCGTCGTCCGCATCGCGCGCTGTCCCGGGCAACGCGACGGCCCTGCATACCATCCAATTACTGACTATGACATTTCGCCTGGGGTCAAAATGTGACGCCGGGCACATTGGGATGGAGTTTCGTGTGCTGGCGAATCGATCGCCGGCGATCCCCATGTTGGCTTCCGGGCTTGCGCCCCGGCCGCCTCGCGGGCCTAATGGCCGGCATGTCCGACCCAACGCAAGCCGATACCGATCCTGCACCGCTCGAAGATCTGGCCGCCGCCGAGACCTGGGTGTTCGACCTGGACAACACACTCTACCCGGCGAGCTGCCGTTTGTTCGATCAGGTCGATTGGAACATGACCCGTTTCATTTCCAAGCTTCTGGCCTTGCCGCTGGAGCAGGCGCGGGGCCTGCAAAAAACCTATTTCCGCGAGCACGGCACGACGATGCGCGGCCTGATGACCCTGCATGACGTCGATCCGGCGGCGTTCCTGGACGCGGCCCATGACATCGACCTGACGCCGGTCGATCCGGCGCCGCGCCTGGATGCGGCGCTGGCCCGCTTGCCGGGGCGCAAGGTGATCTTCACCAACGGCGACGTGCCCCATGCGGAACGTGTCACCGAGCGCCTGGGCGTGCGCCATCATTTCGACGGGGTCTTCGACATCGTCGCCTCAGATTACGAACCGAAGCCGGCGCCCCGGGTCTATGACAAGTTCGTTCGCGATCACGATATCGAGCCGACCCGCGCGGTAATGGTCGAGGACATGGCCCGCAACCTGGCCCCGGCCCATGCGCTGGGGATGACGACGGTCTGGCTGCGCCCGCCCGGTCAGGCCGGCAAGGTGACCTGGGCCACGGACGGGCATGACGGCGGCCATATCCACCATGTGATCGACGATTTGATCGCCTGGTTGGAGGAATTGACCGGCGGGGCGCGGGATCACGACGCCTGAGCCTTGACTTGGCCGTCCCCCCTGGCCCATCTTCCGGCCCGCCGGGTGCCGTGCCCGGCGGGCCCA
>JANQIJ010000179.1 GCA_028282185.1 Rhodospirillales bacterium | reverse complement strand
ACATGGCTACGATCCGCCCTACCAGCAGCACCCCGACCCCGGCGACGCCCAGCACCCATTGCCGGGCGTTATCGACCAGATTGCGCAGGTCGGCGGTGTCCAGGCCGACTTCGATCCGGGTCGCCGGCAATGCCTTCGGCCGGGTCGAAGTCGGCCTGGACACCGCCGACCTGCGCAATCTGGTCGATAACGCCCGGCAATGGATGCTGGGCGTCGCCGGGGTCGAGGTTCTGCTGGTCGCGGTGTTCGGCTATTTGCTGGGGCGCATTCTGACCCGGCAGTTGACGTCGTTGCAGAACGGTGCCCGCGAGGTCGCCGAGGGCAACCTGGGTCATCGGATCGCTGTCCGTGGATCGGACGAATTGGCCGATACGGCCGCATCCTTCAATCGCATGTCCGAAGCGTTATCGGAACAGTCCGAGGCCCTGCGGGACTCGCTCAACCGGGCCGAGGCGGCGAACGAGGCCAAGTCCCGCTTTCTGGCGATGATGAGCCACGAAATCCGCACTCCGATCAACGGTGTCCTCGGCATCCTGTCGCTGCTTCGTGACACGGGACCGACGGCGGATCAAGCCGCGCTGATCCGCACCGGGCGGGACAGCGGCGAAGCCCTGTTGCAGATCATCAACGACGTTCTGGACTTCTCGAAGATGGAGGCCGGCAAACTGGATTTCGAGACGAGCAACTTCGAGCTCCGCGGGCTGATCGAAAGCGTGCTCGAAATCAATGGCCCGCGCGCGGCGGAAAAGGGCATCGACCTGAACTACGAGATCGACGCGCCGGTGCCCGAACGGTTTTCGGGCGATCAGGGCCGAATCCGCCAGGTTCTGATGAACCTGGTGGGCAACGCCGTCAAATTCACCGAAACCGGCCGCATCACCGTGCGCGCCAGCCTAGCCGGCCGCGAACGCGGCGCCTCGCTGATCGCCTTCGACGTCGTCGATACGGGCATCGGCATCGCCGAAGAGGAAATCGATCGCCTGTTCACCGATTTCACGACGCTCAGCCCGTCCCATTCCAATCAAGCCTCGGGCACGGGACTGGGACTGGCGATCTGCAAGAAGCTGGTCGCCATGATGGGCGGCGACATCGGCTGTCATTCCCGGCCCGGCGCGGGATCGACTTTTTGGTTCCACCTGGTCCTGGCCGACGCCGATGAGCAAGCGGAACTTGCCCGGCCGTTGGTTGGGTCCAACCGCGCCCGCTGCGCCCCTGACACACAGCGCCGTCCGGCCGACGTCCGCATCCTTCTGGCCGAAGACAATCCAACCAACGCGATGATCGCGACCCGGATGCTGGAAAACAGCGGATATCGGGTGGTCACCGTGGCCGATGGGCGCGAGGCCGTGACCGCGGCCAAGGCCATGCCCTTCGATCTGGTGCTGATGGACATCGGCATGCCGGAAATGGACGGCTTGGAGGCCACGGCGGGGATTCGCGCCCTGGACGGCGCGGCGTCGGACCTGCCCATCGTCGCGATGACCGCCCATGTCCTGGCCGAAGAACGGCAACAGATCATGGAGGCGGGGTTGGACGACTACCTGGCCAAGCCCGCCGGCCGTGACGACCTGCTGAACGTGGTAACGCGCTGGACCGGGGTCGCCCCGGCGGTCACGGTCGAAGCCCCCGTCGCGGCCAAGCCTGCCGACCCCCCGGCCTTCGATGACGGGGTTCTCCACCGCTTGGGCGTGGAGACGGATCCGGCACTGCTGCCGGAGCTGGTCGCCTCGTTCATCGACCATTCGGCGGAACGCTGTCAGGCGATCGAAACCGCCCGCGCCGGCGGCGATCTGGCAGCACTGGCCGAACATGCCCATGCGTTGAAAAGCAGCGCCGCCGCGTTCGGCGCCATGGCCCTGCATCGCCTGGCCCAAGAGCTGGAAGCCGTGGCCAAGGCGGGTGACGAACCCGCGGCCGACAGCCTTGGCGCGCAGATCGGCCCGGCCCGGGCGGCGGCGATCACGGACCTGCGCGCGACCCTGGCGACACTGGCCGTCGAGGCCTGACCTCGCATGCTCCAACTCTGGCAGCCAAACGCGCCAACGCTGGCGATCAGGAAGATCGACCGCCAGCGCCGCTATCTGCCGTTCGGCGGATCGGCGACCCCGCGCCGCCGCAACCGAAAAATGCGCTAGCCCCAGATATCGGTTGAGATCGAACGATACCAGCCGTCGGCGTAAAGCGCTTCCTGCTTCAGGTGGTAATCGTTGGCATCGGACGGGGTCAGACCGCCGGACCCCTTGACCTTGACGATCTTGCCGTTCTCGAAACCGTAGACCATGGCGACGGAAATCCCGTAGTCGGGCGCCACCAGGCTGTAGCAGGTATTGACGAACTTGGGCGTGCCCGGCTTTTCACCGCCGAGCATTTCGGCGATCGCCGCGGCACAGACCTTGGCCTGGGTCGAGGCGGAAAAGCCCGATTTCGGCATCGGCGCCGCAATCGACGCATCGCCGATCACATGCACGCCCTTCTGCAGGGTGGATTCGAAGGCCTGCTGATCGACCGGGCACCAGCCGGTGCCGTCGGACAGGCCCGATTGATCGGCGATGGCCCCGGCCTTTTGCGGCGGGATGAAGTTGATGACGTCACCTTTGACCTCACCGAAATCGGTGACCAGTGTCTTCTTTCCGGCCAGGACTTCGCGCACCACGCCATCGTCGTCGACGTTGCGGTATTCGACCATGCCCGGATAAAGCCGCTCCCAACCGGCCTTGAACAGGCCCTGCTTGGAGAACTTCTTCTTCGGATCCAGGACGATGATCTTCGACTTGGGCTTATGGGTGCGGAAGTAGTTGGCCACCAGGCTGACCCGTTCGCCCGGTCCCGGCGGACAGCGGAACGGATTGACCGGCGGCGAAATGATGAACACGCCGCCGTCGGGCATGGCTTCCAGCTGTTTGCGGAGAAGCAAGGTTTGCGGCCCCGCCTTCCAGGCATGGGGGATGTCGTTGATGATCTCCTGCGTCGCCCCCTTGACCGCGCCCCATTTGAAATCGATGCCCGGCGAGACGATGCAGCGGTCGAAAGACAAAACCTGACCCTGCGCCAGCTTGACCTGTTTCTTCGCTGCGTCGACGTTGACCGCCAGATCATGGACCACGTTGATGCCCATGGCCTCAAGCCCGTCAAAGCCGTGGGTGATGTAGGAAATCGGTTTCAGGCCGCCGATCACCGTGTTGGAGAACGGACAGGTGACGAACTTGGTGCTGGGTTCGACCAAGGTCACGTTGATCGTCTTGTCGAACCGCTTCAGGTAGCGAGCCGCCGTGGCGCCGCCAAAACCGCCACCGATGACGACGACCCGGGCCGAAGCCGCATTGACGATCGCCGGCATGGCCAGGCCGGTGGCCACGGCGGCGCCGGAAGCACCGAGCAAACGGTTGAAACCGCGTCTGGAAATCTTCTTCATCATCGCCTCCCCTATTTGCTTTTCTGGCCCAAATAGGCAGCCAGGGCGTCGATTTCGGCGTCATTGAAACCCTTGGTGATGCGTTGCATGACGGTTGACGGCCGCTGGCCGTCGCGGAACGCCTTCAACGTGGTCGACAAATACTCCGCCGGCTTGCCGTGGATCGTGGGCATGGCACCCAGGCTTTTGCCCTCGGTCCCGTGGCAGGAATAACAGGTATTGGCCAATACGGCCCCCGGGGCCATTTCCGCCGTGGCCGGGCCGATGCCGAACGCTGAGGCGAGCAAGACGCCCGCGACGATGGGAATGCGAAGCTTCATGAAGTCCTCCCTTTGATGCCACGCCCTCGAATTGTCTCTCTCGTGGCGGTTGATTATGGATGTCACATTCGAATTTTGTAGATTATACACGAATTGACGTTGATATACATCAAAGCTGTCGCTATCTGCCGTGGACCCGGTCATGGTCCGGGAACGCCGGATCATCGCCTGGACCACGCCGGGAGAGACAAACATATTCGATTTTGATATATTATATAGAAATGTTCGACCGGCGCCAACCGATGGTGCCGCCCCGAGCACAAAGACGAGGTGAGAGTTGCCCCATTCGAAGACATCCTGTTCGCAGGCCTTGGGTCCAGTGACGCTCAATCCATCGGCGCAGAGCCTGTCGCCGACCCATGACGTTTGCCGGCGCGTGGCCCGGTCCGGACCGGTGGTCCGCTCGCTTGCAATCGCCGCGCTGGCCCTGGCGGCGTTTTGGCCCGGCCGCGCCCTGGCGGCCGAACTGGTGATGTTCGGTTCGGTGATCTGTGAACATTGTGAAAACTGGGAACTCGACAACGCGGACATCTACGCGAAGACCGAGGAAGGCAAACGGGCGCCGCTACGCAAAGTCAGTGTCGACGATCCCCGGCCGGACGATCTGAAGAACATAAAGCGCGTGGTCTTCACGCCGACCTTCGTGTTGGTCGATGACGGCCACGAAATCGGGCGGATCGTCGGCTATCCGGGCGAATCCTATTTCTGGGAATACCTCGGCCAATTGATCGCCCAGCTCGACACCGGTCCCGAGGCCTGCCCGCCGGATGCCAAGAAAATCGCCGAGACCGACAAAACGAAGAGGACGAACGCATGTTGAAACATCTGACCGCCGCGGCATTGATCACTTCCGCCGCCAGCCTTACCGTCGGCGCCGCCAAGGCCGATTCCCCGGCCATGGTCAGTTTCAAGATATTGACCCTGGAAACCGCCCAGGAATTGGCCCAAGCGACCCTGGACGATTGCCGCAAGCGGGGCTTCCAAGTTGCCGTCGCGGTGGTTGATCGGTTCGGCAACATGCAGGTCATGCTGCGCGACCGGTTCGCCGGTCCGCATACCCCGGAAACGGCCCGGCGCAAGGCCTGGACCGCCGTCAGCTTCCGCACCGACACCCATGAAATGAGCAAGCTAACCCAATCGGATCAGCTGATGTCGTCCGTCCGTTTCGTCACCGACGCACTGATGGTCGGCGGTGGCGTGCCCGTCGAATCCGCCGGTTCGATCGTCGCCGGGGTAGGCGTTTCCGGCGCACCGGGGGGTGAGGCCGACGATGCCTGCGCCCGCATCGGCATGGAAGCGATAACCGACAAATTGGACTTCTAGGGGAAGACCGCCGAGGGATCGGCAAGGTCACGTTTTCGTGATTTCACACGGGAATTTGAATGTTATCAATTGAAATCACATTCAAATTTCGTTAATTATAGTAACGTCCTTGAATACCGTTGTAATTTCAACGTCAGGGACCTGCCCGGGGGGCGAAATTATGATTCCCGACGAAAACATGTACAGCAACGCCAAACGCGCCTGTCAATTCCTCAAGGCATTGGCGAACGACAATCGATTGGTCATCCTCTGTACCCTTGCCGACGGCGAGAAGAACGTTGGCGAGCTTGAGGAAATCCTCGGCATCCGTCAGCCGACCTTGTCCCAGCAACTGGCCCGTTTACGCGCCGAGAAGTTGGTCGCCACACGACGCGATTCGAAGCAAATCTACTACAGCCTGGCGAGCCGCGAGGCCGAACAGGTCATCGGCCTGCTGTACGACTTGTTCTGCAGCCCAGAGGCCGGCGGCGAAACCCGACCGGCGAAAGCCGCCGCCGCCTGACCACCGATGGCTTACGGCCGATGACAGTGCCGAACACTTGGCAACCTGGTCGAAGGCGGCCCGAGCCGGCCGATTGACGAAACTCACCAATTGGGCGGCGATTTGCCCTCGGCCTTGAGCGCCGCTGTACGGGCGTTGAGGTATGACCGGAAGTCGCCGCTTTCATAGCCCTTCTCCCGAACATATTGGAACATCACCAGGAAGTGGTAGGGCCGGAAGTAACCGGGCATGCGCGCGACCTCCAATTCCCGGCCGGTCTTGCCGGTGGCGCCGTCGAGCGTTTCCGGGAAAAACTGAACGGTCGGGGTGAAGCGAACGCCGTGGCGCCGGGCCAAACTCTTCTCATCCATCTCCTTGCCATCGAAATCGACCGTTTCCTTCGACCCGCGCAGATCCATCTGGACGATTTCGAAGTTCGCCCGGACATAGTCGGTGATCTCGGGGATGGCGAAGTTGACCAGATGCATTTCACGGCAATAGGGACAGCCGTCCAGTTCCCACAGCACGGCCAGGCGTTTGCCATTGGATTGAGCTTCCGCCAAGTCGTCGGGCAGTTCATAGAAGCTTTCCAGGAACCATGACTGGGTGTAGGAGCCGAATTCGCTGTCGCCCTTGGGCACCGGCGCATAGCCTTCCGGCGGCGCCGCCAGAACGGGCCAGGAAAGCGCGCCCGCGCCCAGTGCCGCGCCGGCAATGCCGGCCAGGCTCGCCGTGGTGAAGCGCCGCCGGCTGAGCATTGTTTCCGTCATGATTGCCTGTCTCCTCCCATGGACGCGTGGGCGCATCAAGCCATTTCCCGATGGATGCCCCGGTCAAATATCATATACTCTTTTTTGAATATGAGTTCCAGGACGACGGCACCGGGCACCGGCGAGCATGTTCCCGCACGGACCGGTCGCGGGACCCGTGGAAGGGATTGAGGAAAAGGACCCGATCATGAACGACGCTAAGGCGCCCAGCCGCGCCCGCTCCCTGTTGTTTGCCACCCTGGCGGTCTTGGCCCTCAGCCTGTCCTGGAGCACGCCGGCCGCCGCGGGCCCGACCCGGGAATTTCACGAGGGCATGGCCGAGGCCTTCGCCCATTACCGACAGGCGCTTTTCTACCTGCGCCGCGGGGCGCCGGACGTTGCCGCCCTCGAGTTGGAATCCTTCGCCGAGAAATGGCGGGCCGTGACGGCCCGGTTCGGCGATGCGCCGCCGGACATTTACGCTGCCGATCCCGCCTGGCGGGCCTCGTTCGACGACATCGCAAGCCGCGCCGAACAGGGCTTGACCGCGGCCCTGGCCGGCGACGGCGAGGCAGCACAGAAGGCTTTGTCACCCCTGCGCGCGGCGGCGGTCGATCTGCGCCGGCGCAACGGTGTCTTTCTGTTCGCCGATTGCATCGCCGAAGCCAATGCCGCGTTCCGCGAGCTGTTTCATTTCCGCCGCAACCCACCGGGCTTCACCGACGCCAAGGAAACCAACCGGCTGCGCCAGCGCCTGGCGGTGTCGATCCATTGGTACGGGCAATGCCGCGATCAGGCGCCGAAGGCGCTTGCCGACAACCCCAATTTCACGCGCCTGATCGACGACAGCCTGTTCTACCTGGACCGCATGTGGGTCGCCATCGCCGAGAAGAACCAGCTTGCCGTGGTCAATATCCTGCGCCGGGTGGTGTCGACCGACGACCTTTTGTGGCTGCGCTTTGGTTGACGCGGGGCCCGGCGCGCAAAGCGCCAGCCTGCCCGGCCCCCATGGGCCGGCAAATGGCCAAGCGTGACGTCGGATGGATCGATGTTAACCGATCTTGCCCAACGCCGGGAAGGTTTCCAGGATCCAATAGGCGACGTCGGCCATGGTGCCGGTCAGGAACATCACGCCGGTCAGGACCAGCAGGCCGCCCATGGTCCGCTCGACCGTCTGCATGTGGCGTTTTGCCCGGCTCATGAAACCCATGAACGGACGCACCGCCAGGGCGGCGGCGAGGAACGGAACACCCAATCCGGCCGAGTAGACCGCCAGCAGGGAAATCCCATAGGTCACGTCGGTTTCCGTCCCCGCGACCATCAAAATCGCCGCCAGCACCGGGCCGACGCAGGGCGTCCAGCCGAAAGCGAAGGCGAGACCGATGATGTAAGCGCCGATCAGGCCCGCGGGTTTCTGCTCCGCATGGAACCGGGCCTCGCGATAGAGGATCGGGATCTTGACGATGCCGATGAAATGGATGCCCAGGATGATGATCACCACACCGGCCAGCTTGGCCAACAGATCCAGGTGATCGGCGACCAGTTGGCCCAGGGTCGAGGCCGTGGCGCCCAGCGCGATGAACACCGTCGAAAACCCGAAGACGAAGGCCAGGGCCGCGTAGAACACGCGGCGCATCAGTTTCGGGTCGACCGTATCCTCATCCGTGATCTGGTCCAGGGTGACGCCGCCCAGGAAACACAGGTAGGGCGGCACCAGCGGCAGCACACAGGGCGACAGGAAACTGAGCAACCCCGCGCCCAAGGCGCCGGCATAGGAAATATCCATCCCGCCCATCTGCTGCTCGCCTCTCCTCCGCCGTTCGGCGCGTCGTCCGGGCGCCCCCCTTGGGCGCCTTGAATTGTCGCCCCCGATTCCCCTGTCAGACCGCCGCTTACGTACCGGTGATTCGAATGGTGTCGTTCTCGGGCACGGTGACGACCTTTTTCTTTTCGATATAGCGGGTCACCAGATCGTAGACCGGCGGCCCCTCGGTCGCCTCGTTGACCGAGGCCCAGCCGGTGACCACGTATTCGCGAGCCGGATCGATGGGCTTGCCCGTGCGCAGCAAGGTCATGTCGGAAATTCGCGATCCGATCTTCTGCCCGACGTCGATGGCATAGGACAGACCGCCGACCCGCACCATGTCGCCGCCCTGTTGGAAATAAGGGTCGGGGTTGAACAGGTTGTCGGCGACGTCTTCCAGAACCTCCTTGAGGAACCGGCCGGTCATCTTGATACGATAGGCCTTGGGATAGGTGATCGCCGTCTGGTTATAGACCTGTTCGACGGTGATCGCCTCGCCCGGCGGCAGGCTGGCGCCCCAACGGAACCCGGGCGACAGGACGATTTCCGCATCCCGTTCGGCCAATAGCGCCTGACAGATCAGATCGTCGAAGGTGCCGTTGAAATTGCCCCGCCGATAGAGCAGGGATTCGGTCCGGCCGAGCACCCGGCTGATCTTTTCCAAATGCGGCGCGCGAATCTTTTCGATCAGCCCGGCCATTTCGGCGTCCGGTTGGATCGCGTCGGAAAACACCGGGATCAGGCGGAACCGGTAATCGGCGACCTTCTTGTCACGAACGTCGAGATCGAGCCTGGCGAGGAATTTGCCGTGCGAGCCAGAGGCGACCAACAACGTCTGGCCGACCTTGACGGCGACCGGCAGGGCGTCATGGGTATGTCCCGTCAGGATCACGTCGATGCCCTTGACCCGGCCGGCGAGCTTACGGTCGACGTCGAAACCGTTGTGGCTCAGAAGTACGACCAGTTCGGCGCCCTTTTCGCGCGCCGCCTCGACCCGCTGGGCGACCAGTTTTTCGCGGATACCGAAGGACCAGTTGGGAATCTTGTAACGCGGATTGGCGATCGGCGTGTAGGGAAAGGCCTGACCGATGACCGCGATCTTGATCCCGCCGCGTTCGAACCAGGCGGTCGAATCGAACACCGGCTCTTCCCATTCCGTATCGACCACATTGCCGGCGAGGAACGGGAAATCGAGCATCTCCATCAGCGCATTGACCCGGTCGGTGCCGTAGGTGAATTCCCAATGGGCGGTCATCGCGTCGACATCCCGCGCGTTCATGATGTCGACCATGTCCTGGCCCTGGGTCTCGAGCGCCGTGTAGGACCCCTGCCAGGTATCGCCGCCGTCAAGCAG